>CAXSIE010000015.1:6781-18186 GCA_964237295.1 uncultured Flavihumibacter sp.
GCCAGCTTTGTTGGATTTACATAAACGGCATCACCGGTAAGTCCGCTAATAACCATAATCCAACCTACGGTACCCTGTAATGCACCCAATAAGAAAAGAATCAGCAAAGGCCTTATCATTTCCTGCCTGAATCTTTTTTGAATGAGAAAGATTATAAAGGGTATTACAAAAACAAATGCGATGAGCCTGGCCCAAAACCTATGTAACCATTCCCAGAAAAAAATAAACTTAAAATCTTTTAATGTAAAATCAGTGTTAAGCAGGGAATACTGAGGTGTTTGCTGGTATTTTTTAAATTCGGCTATCCATTGAGGTTCGTTCAAGGGGGGAAGCGTTCCGGTAATTAAATTCCATTCGGTAATAGATAAGCCTGAACCTGTAAGGCGTGTGATGCCGCCTAATATTACCTGTATAATAAGCATGCCTATGCCTATATAAATCCAGATTGCCACCGGCTTGTAGGAACGTTGGGTTAATTTACGCATAGCAGATGCAAATGTATTCAGGAATCACTAATATTTGATGCTTAGCTTTCAGCTAATTGCTATCAGCCGTTCGAACAATTTTAACTACGAAGGAAAATCCGGAGAAGGAGCGGTTACATGGAGGCAACCTTGTGCCGACGCTAAGCTATGGTGAAAGCATCTGTGTAACCTTTTCTTCTTCTAATTTCCCTTCGTGGTTAAAAGCACTTTCAAAATCAACGCGTTATTGTGTATTTAACACGGCAGTAATGAGAATTGTTTATACCAGCAGGGCAGGTGATGAGATGGTATAGTCAATACCGCAACCTGCAGCATGTTGTTTTAGTGTCATGCTTCAACATGTTACTTTCAGATTGGCGAAAGCTGGCTGATTATCATTATTATTGTATTTTTAAGCAAAAGTTTCAAGTTGTTAAAATCATTTCATCAGAGGTCCTTGATAGAAGCGGGTTGCGATGAAGCGGGCCGTGGATGTTACGCCGGGCCGGTATTTGCGGCGGCTGTAATACTGCCAAAAAGGTTTCGCAATCCTTTACTCAACGATTCCAAACAGTTAAAAGAAAGTGAACGCGATGAACTGAAGCCGGTTATTGAAAAGGAAGCAATAGCTTATGCAGTAGCGATGGTGGATGTTGAAGAAATTGATATGATCAATATTCTGAGGGCCTCGCTGAAAGCTATGCACCTGGCTATTGAACAGTTATCAGTTACGCCTACCTTCTTAATTATAGACGGCAATTATTTCACTCCTTACAAAGAAATTCCACACCGGTGTTTTATAAAAGGGGATGGCGCTTATGCATCTATTGCAGCGGCCAGCGTACTTGCAAAAACATACAGAGATGCTTATATGAAAAATTTGCATCAGCATTATCCTCACTATTCCTGGCATAATAATAAAGGCTACGGAACGGAAGAACATCGTAATGCCATTACAACACATGGTATCTGTAAGCATCACAGGAAAAGTTTCAATATACAGCCTTTAAGAAACCAGGTTCAGGCGGGAAACCTGTTCACAGAAAATCACCTGTAAGGTTTTAAAACTTATAGAAGTATGCTTATTAAATACCCCCGAAAAAATTCTTCTTCACTTCCTCCCACTCATTTTGTAAAATGCTAAAGTAAATAGAATCCCTTCGCCGGTCATGTGGCATTTGCATATGGCTTCTCAAAACACCTTCTTCTGAAGCGCCAATCCTTCGCAAAGCCTGCTTGGCACGTTCATTGAGGTTGTCGGTTTTTATTTCAACCCTTATGAATTTCATTACTTCAAAGGCATATTGTAATAAAGCAAACTTGCAATGGCGGTTTACTCCTGAGCCAAGAGATGCTTCGCCTAACCAGCTCCATCCTATTTCAATTCTTTTATCATAAAAAGAGATATTGCCAAAGCTGGTGCTTCCACAAACCAATCCGCTTTTTTTGTCAATAATAGTAAAGGGAACTCTTTTACCGGCAGCCCTGTCATTCATCGCTTCGTTTACCCATTGTAGTAATTGTTCTTTATCATTCAGTTCCTTTGTAAAATATTGCCACAGGATGGTAGATTGTGTAATGGGGAAAAATTTTGCCAGGTCTTCCTTTTGCATCGCACCTAATATTACCCGGTTTGTTTCCAGCATAAATCCGGTAGGAAAAAATGTATCGAAATCTGTATTATTTGAAGACGTTGCTATTGTCATTATAATTAATTATGAATTTTCATCTTCCCAAACACCAAGCCCCGGCCTTATCAAAGCCGGCGGTTCAACAGTGCAATCTAAAACTGTTGACGGTACCATGCCGCCTAAACCACCGTGCACTACGATATCAACCTGGTTTTTAAAATTTTCATACATTATTTCAGGGTCCGTGTATTCTTCCACCATTTCACCGGGTAGAGAAGTGCTGAGAATCGGATGCCCTAATTCTTTGATAATGGTAGCCGCTATTTTATTATCCGGAATACGCAAACCAATGGTTTCTTTTTTACTCTTTAATATCTTTGGAACCTGTTTACTGGCCGGCAAAATAAAAGTATAAGGCCCGGGCAAATGGGTTTTAAGTAAGCGGTATAAAGGAGTAGATATGCTTTTGGTGTAGGTGCTCAGATCACTCAGATCATTACAAATGAACGAAAATTGTGCTTTCCGGGGATCGAGATTTTTAAGGCGGCATATTTTTTCGATCGCCTTGTGCTGGAAAATACTACAACCCAGCCCATAAATAGTATCTGTTGGATAAATAATTATACCTCCGTCCATTAAACAATCAATGATTACCTTGATATTCCTAAACTGCGGATTTTCAGGATGAACATACAATAACATAATTGAAGTTATTTAAATTACTAAAGACGTAAGAAGTAAATTTTACAAAAATTTGAAAACTGTAGTTTTTTTTCAGTTATTTCATTAGGTGATTAACAATGAATTAATATTAATTTTACTCCACAAACTTAAACATGTATGCAACTAGCATCTATTGACAAATTTGAAGATATAAGTCCTGCGGATTTTCAAAGTAATTATTACAACCCGATGAGACCTGTAATTTTAACAGGGTTGGCAAAAAAATGGCCCGCTTATGAAAAATGGGACTGGGATTTTTTTCAGAAGGCAGTTGGAAACACGGAAGTAGGTGTTTATAATAATATAAAAAGTGATGCTTATACGCCTGTTAATAAAGCGGATGGTTATATGAAATTTGGTGAATACCTGAATATGGTAAAAAAAGGACCGGTAGAGCTGCGTATTTTTCTTTTCAATATTTTTCAGCATGCTCCCCAGCTTGTTGATGATTTTACATGGCCTGAACATTTATTAAAAGGGTTTGTAAAAAGATTTCCCATGTTATTTACCGGCGGCTCGGGTTCTATAACACATATGCATTTTGATATAGACATGTCTCATATTATGCATACGCAATTTTTAGGCAGAAAAAGGGTATTGTTGTTTCCTCACCAGGAGCAGTATAAAATTTACCGTAAACCCTGGGAGGTAATGAGCTTTGCAAATTTTGAAAAATATTTCGACGATCATAAAAGCAAGCTCGATTTAAATAAATTTCCGGCAGTAAACCTTGCAAAGGGCTATGAAGTTATTCTGGAACACGGAGATACCTTGTTTATGCCGGCAGGTTACTGGCATCATATGGAGTATCTTGACAGCGGTTTTGCAATGAGCCTCCGTGCACTTCAATCTTCGGTAAGTGGTAAACTCAAGGGTGCCTGGAACTTATTTGGTATGAGAAGCATAGATACAATGATGAAGAAAACTGTTCCGGAATGGTGGTACAAATATAAAACTGAAAAAACTTTTACAGCTGCTACCAAGCGTTTGATTACACCTGAGGCTTAACTTTAGGGGATACAACTACCGTATAAACACGTTATTTATGGATTATACTAAAATAATTAAAAATAATATTGCTTTATACCAAAACAGTATTTACTTTTATTACCGCTTATGCTTTGAACCAGCTAACTAATATGGCATATGCAAACTTTCCAATCTCTATCAAGCACAATTATCCAATTCCATTTAAGAACATCCCATTATATTATTCATAATTATTAGAGAGAATTTTGATGAATAATAATAATAATAAGCCATCATTTAATTTTATTGATTTTTATATAAAGCTATTTAAACAGGTTTATAAATCAACCTGTTTTATATCCACCGGTTATTAAATATTGATAAACCGACATAAACCTCTTTCTTTTTGTGGTTTCAGAGGTAAGCACAGGCCGGCGATTTCTATCGCCGGCATTTTTTTAACAACCAGTCTGATAAGAACTTTTTTATCAGATTCTTCAAATATAGTTGTTAGCCGTAAAGGACAATGGTTGATATGTTTATCCGGATAGCTGACGGTTGATAGCGATAGATATGCGTAACAAATCTCCATTAAACTATAGTCCAGGTTTCACGGCCGCTCAATAATTTGTCAAGATTTCCTTTGCCTTTTGTTGCAATTACTTCTTCAATCTGCATAGCCATCACATCTTCATAGCAAGACCTTTGTGTTTGATAGAATACACCAAATGGCCTGGGCAGGTGATCGGCTTTCGTAGGATCGTCGAACATTCTTACAAGAATCTGTGCCTTATAAAAATCGTTTTCATCATGTATCCATAAATCGTCTGCGCTATAACCTTCTCCCGCCTCAACAACAACCGGCCTGAAACCATCTAACTTAATTCCCTTATTTCTTTGTGCGCCAAAAACCAGGGGCTTACCCTGTTCTAAAAACAGCACTTCCTCTGGTTTAGAAGTTTTTTCTGTAAAAATTTCAAAAGCGCCGTCATTAAAAATGTTGCAGTTCTGATAAATTTCCAGGAATGAAGATCCTTTATGAGCATTGCTGCGTTTAAGCATATCCTGCAAATGCTTAGGGTCTCTGTCCATGCTCCTCGCAATAAAAGTTGCGTCGGCGCCCATGGCCAGTGCCAGGGGGTTAAAGGGATGATCAATGCTTCCAAAAGGTGTTGACTTGGTAACCTTATTTTTTTCTGAAGTAGGAGAATACTGACCTTTCGTTAAACCGTAGATCTGGTTATTGAAAAGCATGATATTAACGTCAAAATTACGCCGGAGCAAATGGATGGTATGGTTGCCTCCTATACTTAAACTGTCACCATCGCCTGTAACGATCCAAACACTTAGTTCAGGCCTTGCTGCTTTTAATCCGCTTGCAATGGCTGTAGCTCGGCCATGAATAGAATGCATGCCATAGGTATCCATATAATAAGGAAACCGGCTGCTACAACCGATTCCGGAAACAATCACAATATTTTCCCTTGGAATGCCAAGCGCGGGCATTATTTTTTGCACCTGTGCAAGTATCGAGTAATCACCACATCCCGGACACCAGCGGACTTCCTGATCTGTTGCAAAATCTTTTGCGGTTAAAACTGCCTGTTTGGTAACAATCGTTTCATTCATAAGTGTACATGTTGTAGTAAAGTTAGTATATCAGAAACAAGAAAAGTTGATTTGTTAATATTTTAGCATTATGATATAAAAAGATCTTGCATCAATGTATGTTCGGGATTAACAGCATATTTTGAAAGATCTGTTATACCCTGAACGGCCAGAACATCTTCATCAATAAAAAAATTTCCGGTAGTAGTTTCAGCCGGTTGCTGTAATATATAAAAAGCGGCATCAGCTACAATTTCGGGTGTGCGGCTCCGCTGCATCAGAAAATCTCCCCCCAGTAAATTCTGTACTGCAGCCGTAGCAATAGTGGTTTTTGGCCAGAGCGCATTGGCGGCAATTTTATCTTTTCGCAGTTCTTCCGATAAACCGAATACCACCATGCTCATACCATATTTACTCATAGTATAAGCCAGGTGCGGTGCAAACCAGCGCGCATCCATATTTAACGGAGGAGACAAATTAAGAATGTGCGGATTGACGCTTTTTCTCAGATAAGGAATGCAGGCCTTGCACATTAGAAAAGTACCCCGGACATTTATGCCCTGGATAAGATCGAATCTTTTGGCTTCAGTTTGTTCCGTAGCAGACAGGTTAATGGCGCTTGCATTATTTACCAGGATATCTATTCCGCCAAATTCCTCCACTGTTCTTGTTACGGCAGCTTGTATGCTATCCTCAAACCTGATATCCAGTTGAAGAGGAAGCACTTTGCCATTACCGGCCTTAGTAATTTCGTCAGCAGCAGTGAAAATGGTGCCGTCTAATTTGGCATTTGGTTCAACCGTTTTTGCGGCAATAACAATGTTAGCCCCCTCATGTGCCAACCGAAGTGCGATTGCTTTGCCAATGCCACGGCTGCCTCCTGTAATAAGTACCGTTTTTCCGGAAAATAACATGATGTGTTTGTTAGGTGTGAGGTATGGGGTATGAGGTAAATATAAAATTATAAAATGGCAAAGACTAAAATCTTTCTGTCTCTCAAATTGAAATACCTCATACCTCATATCCCACACCTCATACCTGGTTAATGCATCGCTTCCGCCATATCAATTTTCTTTCCTTTATTCCCTTTTACCATTAATACAACAGGCACACATATAAGAAACAGTATGCCCAGGTAAAGGAACACATCCATATAAGATAATACGGCCGCCTGTTTTGTTACAATGTAATCAAGAGACTGATAGCCGCTTTTCAGCGCTGCGTCTGACGTCATGCCTTTCGACATAAAATTGTGCTGCAGGCCGGCAACTCTTTGCTGAACGGATGGATTGTTGATGTCAAGCTTGCTGACCAAGTCGCTGCGATGCTGAATATTCTGAGTTGCCAGGAAGGTAGTGATCAGGGCAACTCCGAAAGAGCCTCCGAGCTGACGCATCATTCCCGTAAAAGCTGCGCCCTGACCGATCTGCTGTCCTTTCAAGGTAGATAAAGATAGTGTTGTAATAGGGATGAACAGTAAACCTAATCCTATTCCGCGTAATATAAGCATCCAGAAGAAATCTGGCGCTCCCGTATCCGGAGTTAATATTTTATATCCCCAGAAACTATATCCGAAAAATATGGCCATTCCTCCGGCAACAAGATACTGTTGCGGCACGCCCTTTTGTAATACCCTGCCAATTATAGGCATCATGAAAGCCGTAGTAAGCGCCGCCGGTATCATTAGCATACCGGATTGCTGTGCGGTCCAGCCAAGTGTTGACTGAGTATAAAGAGGAATGATAAAGGTAGATCCATACAGTCCGAAGCCCAATAAAAACGAAAGTATCGTACCTACCCTGAGATTACCGTTTTTAAGAACCCTCAGGTCTACAATAGGATTTTTATAAGAGAATTCACGCCAGATGAAAAAGAAAAATCCCAGTATAGCCGTAACGGTTAAAAGAATGATCATCTGACTACTGAACCAATCGTCGTCATGACCGCGTTCCAAAACATATTGTAATGATCCTACAGATATGGCAAGAAGTGCAATACCCCACCAGTCAATTTCAGAAATCGATCTTTTTTCTCCGTATTTAGGACTGCGAACAAACTGTAAAGTTAGTAAGGTTGCAATAACACCTATCGGGATATTAATGTAAAAAATGTAAGGCCATGAAAAGTTATCTACGATATATCCTCCAAGCGGCGGCCCTAGGGTAGGACCGATAATTACGCCTAACCCATAAATTGCCTGAGCCATCCCCCGCTTTTCAACAGGATAAGATTCCGTAATGATGGTTTGAGAAGTTACCAGCAATGCACCTCCGCCCACTCCCTGCATAAACCGGAACAATACCAGTTCCCATATTCCGTTTGCATTACCGCACAAAAAAGAACACAGGGTAAAGAGCATGATAGAGGCCGCAAAGTAATTTCGTCTTCCGAATTGCTGTGATAACCAGCTTGTCATTGGAACAATGATAACATTTCCAATGGCATATGCTGTGATCACCCAGCCTACTTCCGTCATGGTAGCGCCAAGGTTACCACGCATATCGTTCAGCGCTACGTTAACAATGGTAGTATCAACAATTTCAAGCAGCGCACAGAAAATGGCTGTAATGGTAATGATCACTCTCCGGGAACCGTATTCAACCAGTGAATTTTGTTGTAGCATATAATGAGTTTTAAGTAGCCGACAGCTTAACGTTGTCAGCTGGTATCAGATATTAAAGTATGAGGTGTGTTTTCAAATATTAAAAGACTTCGGTACTATGAGGTAAGAAACTGTTACCTCATACCCCGTACCTCATACCTTTCTTCTAATCCAGGTGCACATCCACATTAACATTCATACCCGGCCGAAGTTGCTGTATAACAGAATCACCCGCATTTTTAAATTCTATTTTTACCGGTAACCTTTGTACCACCTTAACAAAATTTCCACTGGAATTATCAGGAGGTAACAAAGCAAAACGGGCGCCTGTTGCCGGGGCATAAGATGACAATGTTGCTTCAAAATCATGACCGGGGAAAGCATCCGCATGAATGATAACCTTTTGGCCGATCTTCATTTTATCAAATTGCGTTTCTTTAAAATTAGCCACTACCCAAACATCTTTGTTTAAAACAATGCTGAACAATGACTGGCCGGCTGTTATGTATTGACCCGGCTGAATATTGACCTTGGAAATCAGTCCGTCTGTTTGTGCTACTACTGCAGCATAAGAAAGATTTAACTTGGCATCATTAACATCGGCCTGGCGTTGTTTGATTACTGCATTGGCAACACCAATCTGTTGTGAGGTAGCATTTGTTGCCGAAGATACCGCACTGGAGGAACGGCTTGCCTGATTTTTCTGTTGTTGTAAAACCGCCAGCTGGGCTTCCGTTGTTTGCTTCTGAGCCAGCGCCTGTTCGTATTGCTGTTGTGTAACAGAATGATCTTTAATCAGGTTTGCATACCTGTCGTAATCCTGCGTGGCTCTTAAAGAATTGATTTTTGCTACTGCAATCTGGGCATCAATGGTTGAAACGCCTGCCTGTGATGTAGCAATATTGGCAGTAGCGGCAGACGAACTTGCTCTGGCAGCAGTAAGATTGCTTTGTGCGGTTGCCAGCGCTGCTTCAGCCTGCTCCAGCTTAATTTTAAGATCCCTGTCATCTAATACTATTATGGTATCGCCCTTTTTTACCTGCTGGTTGTCTTTCACATTTACTGCAATAACATAACCGGAGATCCTGGGAATTACCGGACTGATATTGGCTTCCACCTGTGCATCATCAGTTTCTTCGTGATGCTGGGCGTGAACATATTTGGTAATTCCAAACCATCCACCGAAAATTACCAATAGAGCGAGTACAATAATGAAACCCTTGCTCGATTTTTTAGGGGCTGCCTGTGTGGGAGGTACTGTGGTATTTACTTTTGCCTGATCTGTTCTTGTTTCCATAAAAATGGCTTTATAATTAAAAGTGAGTTATTTATTTTCTGTTTGATTGTTTAAAAGTCCTGCTGATTGTAACAATTTATTATAGGCAACTATGGCGTCTGCTTTGGCAAACGCAAAATTTAATTTCGCCTGCAGTTCGGCAACTTCAGCTTCCAGCAACTCCGTTGTAGTAACCAGGGTATTATCGTATTTGTTTTTAGTGATCTTATAGTTTTCCGCTGCCTGCTCAATAGCCTTATTATAAACTTCTATTTTTTTCTGGCTAAGAACAACATTTTGATAGGCTTCGTTTATCTGAAAACGGATGGCATCATTCAGCATATCTACATTTGCCTGAACCTGTTCAACCCTGGCCTGTGCCTGTTGAATTTTTGATTTTGTTTTCCATAGCGAGCCGATGTTGTATTGCACTCCAACGCCAATATTTACGGCATTTGTTACGGTAATAAGATTGGGAACATAAGCGGCAATATAACCTCCTGTAAGTGCAAGGCTTGGATACAGTTCACCTTTAACGGACTTGACACCGGTGATGGCCGCTTTTTCCCGATAAAATAAAGCGCTGACATCTTTACGATTTTGAATGGCCAGTTGTTCCCATTCAGCTATTGTTTTTATATCGGAAGGTTTTGAAAGGCTGGAAGAGTCTGGAATTAAAGCGGTTTCTTCAGGCAAGCCAAGCATAAGGTTCATGTTTACCGTAGCCAGCTTCCAATTGTTTTCCGCATCCAGTAAAGATAACTCCGTGTTTGATGCCTGTAACTGAGCCTTTAAAAGATCATTACGCGCGAGGAGACCGTTTTTTTCAAGATTCGAAAATTCATTGCTGCGTTGTTGGGCCTGGTTCAGGCTTTCTTTCACCAGTTCAGCCGCTGCTTTTGCTTTATAAAGGTTACTGAATGCGTCTATCGTATTCTGTACAACTCCTTCGCGGTCGTTATCGGCATCCAGCTGAGAAGCTTTCTCCAGGTATTTGGCGGATTCAATACCATATTGTATGCGGAAGCCTGAATAAATCGGTAAAGATAAATTTACAATTCCATAAGCTGCCTGCGATACTTTAGGCGTTTGCTGCTTGCCGGTACTGCTGCCTGAACTGTCACTACCTGTTTTTAGGTTTATGTGCGGATTATTCAAATGAAGATACGATCCGGTAACATTTACATCAGGAAGCTTACGCTCTATAGCTTCCTTTACAGCAGCCGTTGCTTCATCAATTCTAGCACGGCTGTTCTTTAATTGTTTGCTGTTTTTCAAACTTAAAGTAACAGCTTCCTGCAGGGTAAGATTTTTAGCAGACTGTGCTTTAGCCTGTAACGTAACAAAAAAGCTGGTAATAAAAACCACACAAACCAGCAGTAGTTTTCTAAATTTCATAATTCTTTATTGCTTTATAAATGTTTTGTCTTTCAATAAGTGGGCCTGCATCAATTGCTGCAGATGATTGATGAGCCGCCTTCGAAGCGATTCATCATGTTCAGTAGCCGTCAAGTCGTCTTTTTGTTCGTTATAATTATAAGTGGAGACTTGCATAAAATGATTGATCGTTCCAAATAATGAAGAAATTGTTAAATCAGGATCAATTTCTCGAAAGATGTCTTTCTTCATACCTTCTTCCAGAATTTTTCTAATTACCTGAAAGTTTTTTGTAAACAACTGTCTGATGATGTCGTTCATTTCCGGTCGGGTATTTAAAAGTAATTCCTGATGCATTACTCTGTGAAAATGAGGATTGGACAAAATTCTTGTGGCATATTCATCAATAATAACATTGATCTTTTCCATTTCATTTAAAGTGGCATCTGTCAATAACTCTTCTAATCTTGCCTTTAAATAAGTAGACTTAAATTCGATTATAGCTTTGAACAATTCTTTTTTAGAACCGAAGTAATAATTCACCATTGCCACATTAACGGAGGCTTTTTGCGAAATATCGCGGATTGAAGTATTATCAAAGCCACCTTCAGAAAATAATTCGATGGCTTTTTGAATGATATGTTCCCTTTTATCCATTGCAAGGGCAAAATTAAACAATTGTTTGATTTAAACAAACGTTTAATTAATTTTTTTTTCGCTATAGCTGAATCCATAGAAACGTTGTGGAAACATCT
>CAXSIE010000015.1:18196-20943 GCA_964237295.1 uncultured Flavihumibacter sp.
TACATGGAGATTCATAAAATGAAATAACAGGTATAGTAACCGCTGAGAGTTGACAGCTACTGAAGATTATTGTTAAAATCTCTGGGAACCTGAATGGGACCGTGGCTTTTTGTAGTGTTGAACCAACTGAAGTTTTGGTCTGCTTCCAGTCCTATACCATAACTTATCCCAGCCGGCCGGTGAATACGAATAGGTTTATCGGTGTAAAAAATTTTTTTCTGCTGGTCCCACCACAGTTCCTGGCAATGAAGGGTATCACCTTTAATATTAAGGATAACAACACTGTCTCTAAGAAAAACCTTGTGTTCATTTTCCTTCCATTTGCCATAACGGGCGCTTACCTGGCTTTCGATAAGTAAGGTATCATTATAAAAATCAACATGCAGTGAGCGGGGAAAATCGTAGTAAGGAGAATCTACCAGGTAATGTTTCATTATGGGAGCCGTGAGCTTTGACTTCATTTTAGCCTGCTGGCTGTAATAAGCTATAACATCTATAACTGTTTCAACAGAATTTTTTTTCTCTGAAAGTGCTTTTACATCTTCCAGTTTATTTTCACAACCATAAAAAATAAAGATTAAAATACCTGCCAGGGCCACTTTTAGAAAAGTAAAAGATATATAAGGCATGAATTAATCGTACTTCTTTTTAACAAACCAAAGATCGCTCAGTGTTAACCCCAGTGTTATGCGAAAAATGTTTTCAGTAAGAATATTGCTGGTATTGCCTCTTTTGCCATACTCCAGTCCTAGATTTATAGAAGTATACTGGTTGGTGTAAGGATTTCTGCGGATGGGAAATCCGGCTCCTGCAGTAATGCCAAACTGGGGTAATTTGCCATTGGCATAAATATAATCAGGGCCGATGTTGAAACCTGCCCGATAAGTGACGAGGCTCCAATAACTTTTTGCTTTTAACAGGTTAGGGATTATCTGGCCGCCCACCTTTAGTAGCCAGGTGCTTTTAACAGCATCTTTTTCACCGAAGTAACGATAATCATCCCAGGATGTTTGAGTAAAATCCACGCCCAATTGCCAGCTATCCTGTTTCTCAATCATAAAACCAACTCCGATAGTTGAAGGATAATCCAGCTTTCCTTTAATATTCTTGGAAAAGGAAACGGTATCATAACTTGTTACAGCACCATTGGCATCATAATCAAATGTTTCAGCCAGATTATCTTTGGTAAGATTAAATTTTTGACGAACATTACCATATACTCCAAGGTGTAAAAATGTAGTTTTATTCAATTGAGCCCGGTATTGAGCGCCCAGGTCGTAAAACAAACCTCCGATCGTGGTTTTAGTTTCATAATTTGATTTATAATAGAGTTTACCTGCTGAATCCGGAATAAAAATTTTACGGGTGCTAAAATCCTTCGTTCCGAAAAAATACCCGGCATTAAAACCTATCGATAAATTTCCTAATGACTTTCCTAAACCGGTATATACCTGATAAGTACCACCGGATCCCTGGTATAGAGTTGAAAGGCTGTCTATGCCGGAAACTCTTTCGTTTTGCTGTATTTTGTAATTGATACGGGTGATGGGCCGAAGGCCAATAACCATTCCCAGGCTGCGTTTACGGTTTAAGGGAATTCCCAACTGAACGTATGAAATGATAGCGCTTGCAGATTTAAACTTTTCTGTCTGGTCAATTGAATGAAGGGTACGGTTATCTATTTCGAAGCCAAGGTCGAAGGATGTAATGCGTAGTTTAGCATAGGAAGCAGGATTTAAAAAGTTTACTGTCTGTGGTTTTTGGTACCGGTCTTTCTGATCGTAACGCTTGTCATAATCAGCATAAGCGGCAGCTATACCTCCCATGCTGCGGTTAACAACATTAGCGTTTGGTACCAGATCGCCTATTCCATACCTGGAATAAGGAGAATTTTCCTGCGCATAAGAAACTAAAGAAATACTTGACAATAAACCTATTAGCAGCTTAGTTTTTTGGTTGATGGTTATACTCACTGATCGCATACAAGCCTTTAAAAATTAAATTAGGGTCTGCAAATATCTGTTTTTTAAGGTGCGGCACAAAATAGGTTGAATTACCCCCGGTTAAAAGCACGTTAAAGTTATCGTACCTTGAAGCGTATGCTTCTATGAAGCCATCTAATTCTTTAGCCATTCCGATAATTACCCCACTCAAAATATTAGTAACCGTATCATAACCTATTAATGGAAAGTTCCAGTCTTCCTTAACCAAAGGAAGTTTGGCAGTAAACATTTCCAGTGATTTAAAACGCATATCCATTCCCGGTGAAATGCCCCCGCCAATGAATTCATTGTATTTGTTTACAAAATTGTAGGTGATACAGGTACCTAATCCAATGGCGAGGTTATTCTTTCCCGGAAAAAGATCAATGGAAGCGGCAACCAAGGCAAGCCTGTCGGCACCGATCGATGCGGGTTTACCTACAGGAGTGGTGAAATTGAGCCGTGTGAGGTGCGATAATTTGTGAAAGCTTGTCTTTTGCTGAAGCAACACCTCAATATCCGGATTGTGATCAATTACAGATGAAAGAATGGATTTTTCAGGTTTATATTCCTCAATCACCTTGTCAATTGCAGACACATGATCATCTTGCAGAACTGCTTCTTTAAAAAGTTGCCTTCCTTCAAATATGGCGTACTTAAGCCGGGTGTTTCCAAAGTCGAAGCAGATGGTTCTGTTATGGGTATGAGGTATGGGGTATAGGGTATGGGGTAAATCTGGCATCAAGATTTGATGGTTAATTATTA
>CAXSIE010000015.1:20953-24109 GCA_964237295.1 uncultured Flavihumibacter sp.
TAGTCATAGAAAATGTCTTTCCTCATACCTCTTTTACCTCATACCTCACACTCCCATACTCAACAGCAGAATTCCCAATTCTTTCCTAAAGCCTTAACATCCGTTAAACGGAAGTGGCCTAATAGTTTCTTATTAAAGAAATCATAAAGAAATAATTACAAACACTATTATTTACGTGCCTGCCGTTAACAAGTATATTCACAATTTTATCAGAATGAAAAGTAAAAAAGTATTTTTGGTACTCATTGTTTCCCTCTTCATTTTTTCATTCAAAACAACCGGTAAACGATTTTACAACAAGCGTTTTTTTAATAGTGAACTCAACGGTACACCGTATATTATAATTGATAAATCGGATTATGAATTAAAGATTTATGATGATGACGGCTGGTATGCAACTTACCCTGTAGTGTTTGGCAGCAAAAATCTTGGTGATAAAATGATGGAAGGAGATCGCAAAACACCAGAGGGCACGTTTAAAATAATATCAAAACGACCCCACGAAAAATGGCAGAAGATTCTTCTGCTCGACTATCCGACTCCTGCGGATATAGCCAAATTCAATCAGAGGAAATTGCAGGGTCTATTACCGTCTGATGCAAAAATTGGCGGTGGTATTGGTATTCATGGTACCTGGCCAAGAGATGAGATGGCGGTTGATTATTTTCAAAACTGGACTAATGGCTGCATCTCCATGAAACGCGAAGAGATCCAGGAAGTTTACAGGTTAATTCCCCTGGGCACAAAAGTTACTATCCAACGTTAATTTTTCAGTATAATAGTTTTACCGGTCAAAGGTGTTGACTCAAGAATTGCGACTAAGGTCATTAACCAAATTGTTGTTCCCGAAGGAAGGCTACTAATATACCATCAGCGTTCTTCATAAAAAAACTTAATTCATATCAATTTATTGGGTGTTTTATCCGGATATAACTTGCAAGCACGTTTATTGTTTAGTCAGATTCAGCTACTTACAATTACCGGTGCAGCGTTAAAATGTATGCTGTAATAGTGACTTGTTAAACTAGCGCCTGATAAATCCCACGGAATGTTATATAGATTCGTTAGAATAGTTATGGCTATTGCCCTTAGATTCTTTTATCGACGGGTATATGTTACAGGTTTGGAAACTATTGCCAGAAAGGGCCCTGTAATTATAATCGCCAATCATACCTCTTCTTTGATGGATGCTGCTCTTTTAGGAGTGCTGATAAGCAGGCCGGTTTATTTTTTTACACGGGCAGATGTATTTTCAAGTAAATTTTATAGTAGCATGCTGGCTGCGTTACATATGTTACCTGTTAACAATCATGAAGCCGGAAGAAATTCGCTTTCTTCCAACGATGAAAGTTTTTCAAAAGCACAGCAAATATTGACAAACGGTGGTATTGTAGTATTTTTTCCTGAAGGAATAAGTCATATTGAAAGAAAATTGCTCCCTTTAAGAAAGGGGGTTTTCCGGCTTGCCTTTCAATCTGCTGTCTGCGATAACTTCCACAAAAATATACCTGTCATTCCTGTAGGCATTAATTACTCACATCCTTTCGCATGCCAGGCAGATATAATGATCCATTTTGGAACACCCCTCTTATTGAACGACTACAAGGAAGAATACCTGGCTAATGCAGCGGCATCCTTGCTGCACATTACAAAGGATAGCTATTCCGCTATTGAAAAAAGCGCTTTGCATGTTCATGATGCATCTAAGTATGCCCTTGTTGATAGTTGCCTCAAAATAAAAAGGAATGATTATTCTTTTTTTACCAACCAGTGGATGCAGGGTACGCAGAAAAGACTGGATGAGGAAAAAAATATCTGTGGGTATATCGATCAGCTATTATCATCTGAACACGCGGCGCTGCTACAAAACAATAACGATTATTTTAAGATGCTGGAACAATTTCGCATCCGTGATAAAGCAATATCGCCTTTGTTTAAGTTTTCATTCTTTAAAAAACTATTGCTGATAATAGGATTACCGGTGTTTATTGTGAGCTATTTACTGAATTGCTTACCGGTGCTTATCTCAAAAAAAGTAGCTGATACAAAAGTATACCGGGTTGATTTTTATTCCTGGATATTTGTTGCATGTGCGGCTTTTTTTTACCTGACCTGGTTACTGGTCTTATTTTTTAGTTGTATTGGCTACGGCTGGCAGTATGCGTTGTTTATTGTACTAATTACCCTGGCCGGCGGTGTTTTTGTTCATTATTACCTGGGATACTGGATAGACTTTAATCAGTTAAAAAGACTTAACAGGTTACGACAAAAGCATCCGGCGATTTTGCAACAATTACAGGAGAAAAGGAAGCGTATTATTGAGATGATATAGCTTTGCAGGTTAGAACCATAAAGGCAGGGTGGCACAGAAACACGGAGTTTTTTTGACCACTAAAGACATTAAGGCAAAAAGAAAAGCACAAAGCAAATAATAATTACGCCGGCAGTTACCACTTATTTTGAATGTAGCTCGGCCTGATGGCCAAAAAACACCGTGCCTCCATGTGACGCCCTGCTGTGGTTTTCTCTCACGCAATCCATATTAACATACTTATCGTAATTACAGATAAGTTACTCTGCGCTGTACGTATGAAAACGTAAGCGATCTCCTGTGGGTGAGAAACCAGCTGGTTTTTACAGAAAGAGTTCTGTACTGAAATTGCAAAGTAATGTTTTTAAAAAATCCTCCTTAAACGGGGGATTTTTTTATAGGCGTCCAAACTTAATATCGTCCACTACTGCAGGATCAAGCAAAGTAGAGGTATCCCCCAGGCTGTTTAATTCGCCTTCAGCGATCTTACGTAATATCCGCCTCATTATTTTACCGCTTCTTGTTTTCGGTAGTCCGGATACAAATTGAATTTTATCCGGTTTGGCGATCGGGCCAATAATACGGCTGACCGTTGCAATGATATCTTTTTTCCGTAAATCCTTATCCCCGTGTGTGCTGTCAGAAATAACAAAAGCATAGATGCCCTGGCCTTTTATTTCATGCGGATAGCCGACCACCGCGCTTTCCACTACACCGGCATGCATATTTATGGCATTTTCTACTTCTGCTGTTCCAATCCGGTGACCGCTAACATTCAAAACATCATCAACCCTGCCGGTTATCCGGTAATTACCGTTTTCGTCGCGCAAAGCGCCATCTCCTGT
>CAXSIE010000015.1:24119-26463 GCA_964237295.1 uncultured Flavihumibacter sp.
TCCCGAAGCGAGCCGTCACCTGTAAAGTATAAATTTTCATAAGTGGCAAAATAGTTTGTCCGGCACCTTTCATGATCGCCGTAGGTAGTTCTTAAAATGCCCGGCCACGGATGTGAAATGCATAAATTACCGCTAACACCGTTACCTTCCAGCTTTTTTCCATTTTCATCTACCAGTATTGGCTGAATGCCGGGGATAGGAAGCGTAGCATAGGAAGGAATTTCCGGTGTTACGCCTGCCAGGTTGGTAATCAGTATGCCGCCGGTTTCGGTTTGCCACCAGGTATCAACTATAGGACATTTTCCTTTCCCGATATTATCCTTATACCAGTGCCAGGCTTCTTCATTAATAGGTTCGCCAACAGTGCCGAGAACCCGGAGACTGCTTAAGTTTTTATTTTTAAGAGGGTCTGAACCAAAGCCCATCAACGACCTGATTGCGGTTGGAGCCGTATATAAAATATTTACTTTGTGCTTGTCAACAATGTTCCAGAATCTTCCGGCATCCGGCCATGTTGGAATTCCCTCAAAGATTACCGTTGTGGCACCGGCAGAAAGAGGACCGTATACAATATAGCTATGGCCGGTTATCCATCCTATATCTGCAGTGCAAAAATGAACCTCTCCGGGCTGGTACTGAAAGGTATTTACAAAAGTATAATTGGTCCAAACCATATAACCGCCGGAGGTATGAACCACGCCTTTAGGCTTACCGGTAGAACCGGAGGTGTACAGAATAAATAACATGTCTTCCGCATCCATTTCCTCAGCAGCACAGTGAAGGTTTCCCTGTGTTTCCACCAGCTTGATTTCATCTTCCCACCAAACATCCCTTCCTTTGAGCATGCTTACCGGTGTTCTGGTGCGTGTGCAAACAATAACTTTTTTAACAAAAGGGCATGCGATCAATGCATCATCGATAACCGATTTCAAAGGAATGTCTTTGTTGCCACGGTAAGCCCCATCGCAGGTGATTATAAATTCAGCCTTTGCATCTAAAAGCCTGTCTGCTATACTTTGCGCGGAAAAACCACCAAACACAACGGAATGTACCGCCCCTATTCTTGCGCATGACAGCAGGGCAATGGCAAGTTCAGGGATCATACCCATATAAATGCAAACCCTGTCTCCTTTTTGCACTTTGTTATTCTTTAGCACGTTGGCGAACTGGTTTACCTTGTCGTACAAATTTCTGTAGGTAAGCACCCGGTGATGCTCTTCAGGGTTGTTGGGTTCCCATATTATTGCGGGGGTATCACCCAGTTTTTCAAGATGCCTGTCAAGGCAGTTTTCGGTAATATTAAGCTTGCCGCCTTCAAACCATTTCATTTTAGGTTCCCTGAAATTCCATTCCAGTACTTTGTCCCATTTTTTTCTCCAGTAAAATGCTTCGGCAATATCAGACCAGAATTTTTCCGGGTTATCAACACTTTCGTTATAAGCTTTGTGGTATTCTTCAAGTGACTTTATCTGGTAAGGATATGACATGTTTTTTCGATTTGGCAACAGGGAAAATTTTTTCCTTCAGAGTTTAAAAATAATTACATTCAACGAATATTCCATTATTAACCATGCAATCAACAAAAGGCATCTGGAAAGTTATTACCGCTTCTTCCGTAGGAACATTGATAGAATGGTACGATTTTTATATTTTCGGAAGCCTCTCCACCATCATAGCGCAGAAATTCTTTCCTGCTGAAAATCCAACGGCAGCTTTATTATCCACACTGGCAACATTTGCGGCAGGGTTTATAGTGCGTCCTTTCGGAGCCCTGGTATTTGGAAGACTGGGTGATATCATAGGAAGAAAATATACTTTCCTGTTAACCCTGGTGTTAATGGGTGGTTCCACTTTCCTGATTGGTTGTATACCCGGTTATGCCACTATTGGGGGCTGGGCGCCTATGCTGGTTCTGCTGCTTCGGTTATTACAGGGGCTTGCCCTGGGGGGAGAATATGGTGGCGCCGCAACTTATGTTGCAGAACATGCGCCGGTAAACCAGCGTGGTTATTATACCAGCTTTATTCAAACTACTGCAACGCTGGGATTATTCTTATCATTGATCGTTATACTTTCCATAAGGCGGATTGTAGGTGTAGATGAATTTTTTGCTTTCTATAATTTTGGTGGTGGTGTCTGTTTTCATCCGTTTAAAGATGAAGGAATCACCGGTGTTTGCAAAATTGAAAACGGAAGGCAAAACATCCAAAAATCCTTTAAAGGAAAGTTTTGGCAAAAAAGAGAATTTTAAAATGGTGCTGATGGCATTGTTCGGCGCCACCATGGGCCAGGGAGTTATCTGGTATACCAGCCAGTTTTACGCACAGAATTTTATACTTACAAA
>CAXSIE010000016.1:0-7047 GCA_964237295.1 uncultured Flavihumibacter sp.
CGTGGTGATTGCCCCAACCGGCGTAGCTGCTATCAATGCCGGTGGTACTACCATTCATTCATTTTTTCAACTTCCATTCGGCCCCTTTATCCCGGCTTCAGCACCGGGATTTACGCACAATACAGGCTTTGCAGATAAGCATTCCATTTTTAAAAACATCCATTTTACAAAAAGTAAAATAGACCTGTTACTGGAGCTTGATCTTATAATTATTGACGAAGTATCTATGGTTCGTTGTGATGTAATTGATGCTATTGATACCGTATTACGCCACTTTCGGAGGCAGCAATCCCAGCCTTTTGGTGGAGTGCAGATGGTGTTTATCGGTGATCTGTTTCAATTGCCGCCTGTTATGCCCGATCAGGAATGGGCGGTACTTAAACAATA
Organism: uncultured Flavihumibacter sp.; assembly: GCA_964237295.1. GTDB lineage: Bacteria > Bacteroidota > Bacteroidia > Chitinophagales > Chitinophagaceae > JADCRZ01. The sequence continues at coordinate 388 of CAXSIE010000016.1, forward strand.
TTATGACAGCCCTTACTTCTTTAGTTCTAAAGTTACACAACAGTTTCCGCCTCTTTACCTGGAACTGAAAAAAATCTACCGCCAGAATGAGCAGGTATTTATAGATATTTTAAACCGGGTTCGAACAAATGAAGTTGCCTGGGACGATCTGCTTGTATTGCATGAACGTTACGATCCGGCATTTAAGGCACCGGATAACGACAATTATATCATACTCTCTACTCATAACAAGAAGGTAGATTCAATCAATGCGGCAGCCCTTCAAAAACTTACTACTAAATTATACCAGTTCAAAGGAGCAATTAAAGGAGATTTTTCCGATAAAGCACTTCCTACCGATCCTGAATTACAGCTAAAAGAAGGGGCGCAGATCATGTTTGTTAAAAATGATTCAGAACCTGTAAAGCGATATTACAATGGTAAAATCCATTTCAAAGGAGGAAATTGTAGTTGAATTTCCGGATACCCGTGAAATGATATTGGAAAAAGTTACCTGGGAAAACATCAGTTATGCGCTTAATAAAGAAACCGGAGAAATAGAAGAAAAGACCGAAGGAACATTTACGCAGTATCCCGTTAAACTTGCCTGGTCAATTACTGTGCATAAAAGCCAGGGATTGACTTTTGAAAAAGCCATCATTGACCTTGGAGCATCTTTTGCGCCCGGACAAGTATATGTTGCCTTAAGCCGTTGCACCTCTTTAAAAGGAATGAGACTGCAATCCCGGATTGCCCGCCATTGTATTAAAACGGATGAAAAAGTGGTGGCGTTTGCGGCGAAAGAAACAGCCAATAATACGCTGGTTGAACTGTTGAAAGTGGAAAAAGAATCTTATCGCTATAACAAATTGCTACAGGTATTTCAGTTCGGCACGCTGATGCTGATCCTGGAGCAGTTCCTTGAAAGCAGTAAAATGAAAAAAGCCGATGTTAATTTAAAAGGAATCGGTTTGGCAGAAGAGTTGGTTGCAAATGGCATTAAGCTTAAAGGAATTGCAGAAAAATTTCTGAAGGAGCTGGCAGTATTACTCGATATGCCTGCAGAAAGCCAACAGGATCTTTTACAAAAAAGAGTGGAGGCGGCAAATAAATATTTTACCAATTCGCTGGAACAATCTTTTTTAAAACCTGTTCAAAGTCACCGTCGCTCATTGACAGGTAAAAAGAATAAAAGTTATAAAAAGGAATTGTTTGAACTGGAAACCTTTTTCAATGCAAGGATTATCCAGGTGAATCAGGCAAGAGCGCTTGTTTAATGGTTAATTGTTAATGATTAGCCGTTATTTCTTCAATCCAATCTCCCTAAGTCTCTCATCCAGGTATCCGCCGGCGGTTATATCTCCATATACTTTTGGATGGGTTTCATCTATACAACTTTCCAGGCTTGCCAGGCTCATCTCACTTTTAGGATGCAGGAAGAAGGGTATGGAGAACCTCGAAGTGTGCCACATTTGCCGCGGAGGATTTACTACCCTGTGCGTTGTAGACTTAAGTTTATTATTGGTAAACCTTTGCAACATGTCGCCTACATTTACTACTATCTGTTCAGGAAGTGAGGTAACGCCTACCCATTCATTTTGCCTGGTAAGTATCTGTAATCCGTCTGCAGAGGCACCTACCAGCAGTGTGATAAGATTAATATCCTCATGTTGCTCCGCCCGGATTGCCGATTTCGGTTCATGTGTAATAGGAGGATAATGTATGGATCTCAGGATAGAATTACCGTTATGCAAATACGAATCGAAGTAATGTTCATCCAATCCCAGGTATAAGGCAATTGCCTGCATCAGTGCAAGTCCCGATTTTTCGAAAGCTTTATAAGCCTCGCGGAAAGTAGGAGTAAACGGGGTTACTTCTTTTACTGTTACGTTATCAGGATATTCTGCTTTAACGGGATCGTTATCATCTACTGTCTGCCCAAACTGGAAAAACTCTTTAAGGTCCGGAGCATCACTGCCTTTAGCATGTTCTTTACCGAATGATGTATAGCCTCTCTGGCCTGCCAGTCCGGGAACTTCGTATCTTCTTTTTTCGTCTGAAGGCAATGAAAAAAATTGCTGAACATATTTATACAGATCAGCAATAAGCTCGTTTGCAATTCCATGATTTTTTACTGCAACAAAACCAACTTCTTCATAAGCCTTGCCCAATTGGTTTACAAAAGCTTTTTTCTTTTCCGGATCGCCTGATAAAAATTCACCAAGGTCCACTACGGGTATAGACATATTGCAAGCATTTTGCGTTAATGAATGGATGTTATTTTATCCGGTAAAAATATAATTTTTGATGCAAAGAAGTATTTTATTGTTACTGACAGGATTTTTTAATTTCATAATATCTTGTTCAACTTAATAATGCCCATATGTTTCAAGGTAGCAAAGAAATACATTAGCGGGTATTTAAACAGCCTACCTTACAGTGTGGCGAAGCCTGCAAAGCCGATTGCTGATAGCTAAAAGCAAAAAAAGTTTTATATTAGATGTTCTAACCGTGTTTCCGCATGAAAAAAATAGTTACTTCAGTAATACCTGTTTTTCTTCTGATCCTTTGGTGTGTTCCGGCAGCAGCCTCGGCAACTTCTAACGAATCCATTCACATCATCTTTCATAAAAATAAGCATCGGAATTTTAAAGCATCAAAGAAGCGAAACAAAACATACGCCGATACCACCATCAGCAAGCTTGTTTCACCGAATGCGGAATTAAAACTTATTTCAAATCAATTCACCTTTACTGAAGGCCCCGCAACAGATAAAGCCGGCAATGTATTTTTTACAGATCAGCCAAACAACAAAATCTGGAAGTACGATACTAAGGGTAAGCTATCGGTGTTTATGGACAAGTCGGGCCGTTCAAACGGGATGTACTTTGATAAAAAAGGAAAACTGATTTCCTGTGCAGATGAAATTGATCAGCTATGGTCTATTGATCCTTCTTCCGGGGCACATACTGTTCTTGTAACCAATTACAAAGGACAACGCCTTAACGGCCCTAACGATGTATGGGTACACCCAAACGGCAACATTTACATTACAGATCCTTACTACCAGCGCGACTGGTGGAACAGGACCAAACCTGATATACAAGGAGAAAAAGTGTATTGCCTGCCTAAAGGAAAAAAAGAACTTGTAATGGTAGCCGACAGCTTTCGCAGGCCCAATGGAATTATAGGTACCCCCGATGGAAAATATCTTTATGTGGCCGATATCAACGACAACAAAACCTATCGCTTCAGCATACAAAAAGACGGTTCTTTAAAAGATCAGACTGTTTTTATTCCGCAGGGCTCCGACGGAATGACAATAGATGATAAAGGAAACATTTATATTTCAGGAAACGGCATTACCATTTACAATTCCAGGGGTGAAAAAATAGAGCATATCAACGTTCCCGCCAAATGGACCGCCAACCTGTGTTTTGGTGGCAAAGACAGGCATCAGTTATTTATTACTGCATCCGAATCGGTATATACCTTACAAATGCAGGTGAAAGGTGTTGAGTAACTTGCTCGAAGTTATTAAAATATCACTGTAATGGATCTTCCCCCTAACCACAGGTACTTCATCATATACAAACCATACAATATGGTGTCGCAATTCGTCAGCTCACATACGGTGAACCTGCTGGGTGACCTTGATTTCAAATTTCCCGAAGGCACTCATGCTATCGGCAGATTGGATAATTTATCAGAAGGACTGCTTATTTTAACCACCAATAAAAAGCTTACCAGGTTATTATTCCAGGGAGAAACCCTGCATCGCAGAACTTACCTGGTACAGGTAAATAAAACCGTTACAGATGAAGAGCTGCAAAAATTAAGATCAGGAATTTCATTCCAGGTAAAAGGTGGAAAGGACTATACATCAACACCCTGCGAAGTAGCTATTGTTGATAATCCGCTGCATCTTTTTAAAGCAGGATATGAATTGCCCAGGCAATTAACTTATACCTGGCTGGTGTTTACTTTAACGGAAGGCAAATTTCACCAGGTACGGAAAATGGTGGCAGGTATAAAACACCGCGTTCAGAGATTGATAAGAATTTCCATTGAGGACGTTGTTCTCGGAGATCTGCATCCCGGAGGAGTTATAGAAATGGAAGAAAAACAGTTGTTTCAAAAATTAAATATAAATTACCGGAGTTAAACCGCTACGGCTAAATTACAAACACCTGAAAAAAATACTTCTTTTTATTATGGCCGCATTTTATGTGGCGGCAGGGATCAACCACTTTGTTCATCCTGTTCCTTATGAAAAGATAATACCTCCGCAGCTCCCATCTCCCAGGCTATTGGTTTACGTTAGTGGCATTTTTGAAGTAGTGTTGGGAATATTATTACTTCCTGTTGCTACAAGGAAAGTAGCGGCCTGGGGCATTATCCTTTTACTGATAGCTGTGTTCCCGGCTAATATTCAAATGCTGATCAATTACCGCAATCAGGGCAATCCCTATTTATGGATCACGATTGTAAGGTTACCAATACAGGCATTACTCATTTATTGGGCATACGTATATACCAAAATAAAGATTACATAAAAAAGGCTGCCAAATTTCTTTGACAGCCTTTTTTTCTTAACTGATGGGAATTTCCTGCTTCAACCCTTCTTTGCCAGCAATCACTGGCAGGCTTATCTGCAGTACGCCATCTGTATATTTGGCGCTGATGTTCGAGGGGTCAATGCTCTCGTTCAGGGTAAAGGCTCTTTCAAAACCTCCTCTGCTGTATTCACGCATGATCCATTCTACCCGTGGAAATCCTTCAGGTGGCGTATATGAAACCGTAAGCTGGTTTCCTTTAACATCCAGGTGAAAATGTTCCTTGATACGTCCGGGTGCAAACAGCAGCATTTCATAGCTGTTGTCTGTTTTGTAAACGTTTACTGTGGCTCTTTCCATAGAGCGGACAAGCAGGTGACGATTCCTGCCTCCATAATTGCCTTTTGCGGCGGATGACTGATTGTAGTACATGTCTTCTTTTTTAAAAGTGATTAAATAGATATATTAAGGTAGACGGATGAGATTGAGGAATATTTTAAATGATTTTATTTACGCTGTTCGAACAGTTTGTGAACCACGGAGTCAGGGAGACAGAGAGGACCACGGTGCTAATTGAGTATACATACATTCAATTAATGCCGCGTTCCTCCCTGACTCCGTGGTTAAAGAAGTGCCTGTACGACACTAGCTTTAAAGTACTTACTTTTGCGGAATGGATGCGCCAACCTCTTTTAAAAAAATTCTTGCCGGTTTAAATATTGAAAAGCTTAATGAAATGCAGCTGGCATCCATTGAAGCAAACAGAAAACACCCGGATATTATATTGCTTGCTTCCACCGGTACCGGTAAAACATTGGGATTTTTATTACCTGTTTTAGAATTAATGGATCCCGCAAAAACTACCACACAGGTTTTAATAATTGTTCCATCACGCGAACAGGTTTTTAAAAAAATGAGCACCGGCTATAAAGTTACCTGTTGCTATGGCGGCCACTTGCGCGAAACAGAAGAAAATAATTTATTACAGGCTCCGGCAATCATTATCGGAACACCGGGAAGATTGGCAGATCACATCCGCCGCGGAAACATCGGGGTTGATAACATTAATACGCTGATATTGGATGAATTTGATAAATCAATTGAATTGGGTTTCCAGGAAGAAATGCTCTTCATTATTGATTCATTAAAATCTATTAAAAAAAGAATACTTACTTCAGCTACCGATGCGGTTGAAATACCTGCTTTCCTTGGCCTCACCGATCCGTTAAAACTGAATTTTCTTTCAGATGAAACACCTGAAGCGCTTGCTATCCAGATTTTAAAAAGTGACAACAGAGATAAGCTCGACACATTGTTCAGACTGATCTGCTTCCTTGGTAACAGGTCTGCAATAGTATTCTGCAACCATCGTGATGCCGTTGAGCGCACCAGCAATCTGTTAAAAGAAAAAGGCATCGTAACTGTTTTTTATCACGGTGCTTTGGAACAACCGGAAAGAGACAGCGCATTGGGCAAATTCAGGAACGGAACTTCCAATGTGCTTGTTACTACAGACCTTGCATCCAGGGGACTGGATATCCCTAATATTCGTTATATCATACATTACCACCTGCCCTCTTCAGAAGAAATCTTTACACACAGAAACGGCAGAACTGCACGTATGGACGCCAGCGGCACAGCTATCCTCATAATTGCTGATGATGAAAAGGTTCCGCCATACATTTCACCCGATACCACTGAAATAGAATTACCTGAAAGCACCGTGCTGCCCGAAAAACCAAAATGGTCAACACTTTTTATTGCCGCCGGAAAAAAAGATAAGGTGAACAAAATAGATATTGTAGGCTTTCTTACCCGGAAAGGACAACTAAAAAAAGAGGATGTTGGTTTGATTGAAGTAAAAGATTTTTTCTCTTTTGTGGCCATCCGGAAAGTGAAAATGGGGCATGCCTTACAGTTGATAAAAAATGAAAAGATCAAGAACAAAAAAGTGAAGATTGATATCGCCAAATAACAGCTTCGTGCTCTCTGGTTACTATAATTTGCTTGATTCATTTCGCGTAAACACATCGACCCATTACACTATTTGAAAAGTGAGATAATGCAGTTTAGTCTATAAATTGATAGTCCTGGCTCATAAACCAAGTTAATAAAATGGTTTAAA
>CAXSIE010000016.1:7057-23827 GCA_964237295.1 uncultured Flavihumibacter sp.
AAAGGTCAGTGAAACACTGCAATTAATTAAAAGCGAAAAAATAAAAAATAAAAAAGTTAAGATAGACGTTGCCAGATAAATTATTTCTTTGCTGCTTCTCTTACCATTTCGCGGCATAAGATATCCGCTTCTATATTATATTTATTAAGATCATTGATTTTTTGGTGCGCTTTGATCTTTATGGTTTCAATATTATATAATTCATACAGCTTCAGCAACTTTTTTATAAGATCACTATTGTTCAATGCCCTTCCTTTTTTGCTGGCAAAGCCAAGACCGGTAAGTCTTTCTTTTCGGTCCTGAAGATTTGTTACATACTGGCTGTCTGAATAAACAGTTATAGTACAAACTTCTTTCTTATTATCTCTTAAAAATTCAATGGCTTTAATTACCGCTGTAAGTTCCATCCTGTTATGTGTTGTAGCCATTTCCAACCCGCTTAACAGTTTCTTTTCATCTCCGATAAATAATATAGCTACCCAGGCCCCGGTTAAAGATTGCGTATGGCAGCTTCCATCTGTATAAATTGTTGCTGATATGGTAGAGGTTTGGGGTATGAGGTTTAGGGTTCGGGGTATGAAAATTTTTAAATGCTGGCTAAAGCTGACTCCTGAAGCGGCTATCAATGATAATTTGATGTATAATTGTTAACCATTAACTACTGCAACTTAAAATTTACTTTTGTTATAATTTGCACTTACCTGTTTTTATTACTATTTTGTCAAGATTTCTACAATTTGCAGTCGCAAAATTGAATATCCCTAAATCTAAGTTCAATGATACAGCCGTTTATTGTATTTATTTAGAGCCAGTGATAATAACCTATGCAAGCTTTTAATTAACTGTTTTATGAAAGTTTTTACTTTAATCCTGATGTTAAGTTGTTTTGTACAACTTCATGCTACTACTTATTATTTTTCAACTTCTTCAGGTAACGATGCCCGGTCTGCCTTGGAAGCGCAGAATGTTTCTACCCCCTGGAAGTCCCTTAATAAATTAAATGCCATTTTTGGCAGCCTGAATGCCGGTGACGTTATTTTATTTAAAAGAGACGAAGTTTTCGACGGCTCCATAAATATCAGCAGTTCAGGCAGCTTAAGCCTTCCCATTACTTTTGGCGCGTATGGTACGGGCGCAAAACCAGTTATCAATGGCCTCACCACTCTTACCAATTGGGTTAATACCGGCGGTGGAATATGGGAAAGCTCTTTTAATTCCGGTTCTATGGTCAGTACCGTTCTTATGAATGGAGTGTTTAAAGAGATCGGCCGTTATCCAAACATGAATACCCCCAATAAGGGATACCTCAACTTTGAAAGCTACTCAGGCAATACTTCTATAACAGATAATGAATTACCCGCTTCTCCCAACTGGACGGGAGGCGAAGTTGTAATAAGAAAGACCCGATGGGTAGTTGACAGGAACCAGATCACCAGCCATTCAGGTAACACGATTTACTATGCTTCGGAATCTGGCTATGGCGCTGAAGCCAACTTTGGTTACTTCATTCAAAACCATCCCAAAACGCTGGATGTGGAAGGCGAATGGTACTTTAAAAAAAATGAAGGCAAATTTGGCATCTATCTTCCTTCAGGAAATCCGGGTTCTTTTAAGATACAGGCAAGTAGTGTGCAAACACTTGTTTCTATAAATAATCAAAGTAATATCGCTTTTGAAAACCTGAGCTTCCAGGGTCCGAATACCTCAGCATTTGAATTGACAAACGCTCAGCATATTCGTATCAGCGGATGTGATTTACTTTTTTCGGGAGTAAACGCAGTTAATGGAAAAGAATGTTATGATTTGACCATAGAAAATAATGAAATCAATTATACCAATAATGTAGCTCTTAACCTCGACAACTGCGGCAATACCACAATAAAAAATAATAAAATAAATAACAGTGGCATGATACCGGGTATGGGTAAAGGTGATAGCGGATCTTATGAAGGAATTGTTATTTCCGGTGACAATGTATTGATTGATCACAATTCTATTGAAAACACCGGATATATAGCCGTTACATTCAGAGGTAATTACAATGTTATCAGCAATAACTTCATTAATAATTTCGCTTCGGTAAAAGATGATGCTGCCGGAATATATTCGTGGAACAATACTGCAGGTGCCGGCCCCACTTATGGCTTAAAAATCACCGACAATATTGTTCTGAACGGAATTGGTGCACCTGAAGGTACCATATGGCCAGGTTACAGGCCAGCCAGCGGAATATATATGGATGACAATATCTCAAATGTTGAGATAACCGGTAATACAGCCGCTAACTGCGGTTTGTTCGGCATCTACATACACAACTCATATAATATCAATCTTCAGAACAATTTGTTTTACAATAATGCAAGCCAGGTAGTGTTGACTACCGATGAACACGCCAAGCAAAGCCCCGTAAGGAATGTAACCATGACGAATAATGTTCTGGTTGCAAGAGAATATTACCAGCGTGTAGCTGAATTCAAAACTTATCAGAATGACCTGGCGCAATTCGGCAATTTTGATAATAACTATTATACCCGGCCGGTTGATGACAACCAGGTGCTGTATCCTTCCTACTTCATTAATGGTAATTACAACGAACTAAGCCTGTCGCTCAATGATTGGAAAGCGCTTTATGGCAAAGACCCCAATTCAAAAAAAGCACCGGTTTCAATTCCCGGCGCAGATGGTCATATTCGTTTCGAATATAATTCAACCACAGCGGCCAAAACGGTTGCTCTCGACGGGAATTATGTTGATATCAAGGGTCAAAACTACAATGGCAGTATTACACTACAACCCTATACTTCTGTAGTTCTACTAACAACTCAATCCGTAGTGGCTCCTCCATCTACGGACTGCCCGGGTACCGGAGGCGTATTACGCGAGCAATGGAATGGTATTGCTGGTAATGATATAAGCGCTATTCCTTTGAACACCACCCCAAGCAGCACCGGCCAAATGACTTCCCTTGAAAGTTTAGACCTTGGCATAACCAGTTACGGTGCCCGCGTTCGCGGTTATGTTTGTCCCCCGCAATCCGGTACTTATACTTTTATGGTATCTGGTGATGACCAGGTTGAACTCTGGTTAAGTACCGATAACAATCCTTCTAACAAGAAAAAGATTGCCAGCACTTATGTTTGGACATCTCTTCGGGAATTTGGAAAATATCCTTCCCAGCAATCAGACCCTATCTCCCTGCAGGCGGGTCAGCTTTATTACATAGAAGTACTTCATAAAAACGGAGACGGCGGCAATCACTTTACCGTAGGCTGGAACATTCCAAATATAGGCATACAGGTGCCGATACCAGGTAATCGCCTGGTGACTTATACTGGCAGCACTCCTGTAAATCCACCTGCAACAGCCAGTGGCCTCAATTATAAATACTACGAAGGCAACTGGGATGTGCTTCCAAACTTCAACGCACTTACTCCTGTTAAAACAGGAACAACGCCAAATATTGATATCAGCGTTAGAAATATAAATGATTATTTCGGACTTGTATGGGAAGGTTACATCAATATACCCACTGCCGGCACTTATACTTTTGAAACCGTTTCTGACGATGGAAGTAAATTTTATTTTAATTCGGCTTACTTACCTAATGGTAATGCCCTGGTTAACAATGACGGATTGCATCCGGCGGTATCCGCAACCGGTACCATTAACATTGCAGCAGCAGGAACTTATCCCGTAGCAATCAGCTTCTTTGAAAAATATGGTGGAGAATCCATGCAATTATACTGGACTGGTCCGGGCATAACAAGACAGCTTGTTCCTGATGTGGCTTTCATCAGAAGTTCCGGTTCAACTAACGGATGCTCAGCAACAGGTAGTATACTTCAAGAGCTCTGGCAGAATGTGCCTGGAAATGACATTCCCAATATTCCATTGAACACAACAGCCGGCATTGTAAATCAGATTACTTCACTGGAAACTTTAAATCTGGGCGATAATTACGGCGAGCGCATAAGAGGATATTTGTGTCCGCCACAAACGGGTGCCTATACTTTCTTTGCTGCAGGCGATGACGCAGTGGAATTGTGGTTAAGCACCGATGACAATCCTGCAAATAAAGTAAAGATCGCCGGCACTTTAAGCTGGACCGGTTACCGCCAGTTCAATACATATGCTTCGCAACAATCTGGTCTCATATCATTGCAGGAAAGACATAAATATTATATAGAGGTATTACATAAGCAAGGAGCGGGCGGTAATCATGTAACCATTGCATGGCAGATACCCGGAAGTTCCCTGGAAGTTCCCATTCCCGGTAGCCGTCTGTCACCTTATGTAGTAACGGTTACGCCGCCTGCTTCGGGTGATTGTTCTGCTACGGGCAGCATCCTTCGTGAACGCTGGAACAATGTTGAAGGCAATAATGTTTCTGCTATTCCTGTCACTTCCAGTCCTACAGCCACAAGCCAGCTAAATACATTGGAAACTTCAAATTCGGGCAGTGCATATGGAGAAAGAATCCGCGGTTATATCTGTCCACCGTTAAGTGGAAATTATACTTTCATGATATCCGGTGATGATAATGTTGAGTTGTGGCTGAGTTCTGATGACAATCCTGTTAATAAAACACGGATCGCAGTAATATCTGATTGGACGGATTTCCATCAGTTTAATAAATATGCTACTCAAACATCCGCTGCAATCAGCCTGCAATCCGGCCACCGTTACTATATTGAAGTGTTGCATAAACAAGGTTATGGCGGGGATCATGTAACGGTTGCATGGCAATTACCCAACGGAACAACGGAAGTTCCGATAGCGGGCAGCCGTCTGTCTCCTTTTAATTCCGGCACATCTGCAAATAGTTCCGGCAATATATTGCTGCAGAATGGCCAGTCTGGTGAAATCCTTGAAGCTGCTGGCTTGCAATTGACAGCAAATCCAAATCCGTTCAGAACAATATCTACCATCAGGTTAAAGCCTATAGAATCAGGAGATGTATCAGTAGAAATTTATACAGTACAGGGTGTACTCGTGCAAAGGATATTTAGTGGAAAAGTGCAATCAGGCGTTACCAGAACATTTAATTTAAGTGCCAACGGAATGTCGCCAGGTGTGTATATCATTCATCTTGTTACTAAAACAAAAGTGGTGAGCCAGAAGATAATTCTGATGAAGTAGTTTGAAGTTGGCAGGTTTTGATGTTCGAAAGGTTTAATCTCGATTGAAGCATTTGCTATCAGCCGTCAGGTAATTCCTGAACCATGAAAAAGCCGGAGAAAAAGAAAGGTTACACATCCTTTATGTAACCTTTCTTCTTCTCCGGCTTTTTCGTTGTAATTGAAAACACTTACTAATTGAACACTTTAGTTTGATACTCGATTTTTTTAATCATTGAAGTTTACTTTATTACATTTTATACAATACATTAGTATTAATAAAGTTTTTTTCCGCGATTTTAAATAATCAATAACCCCTAATTAACCTTACTAATGAAGAACTTCAAAAATCAAAGCCGCTCCCCCTTGCTTAATGTATTACGAAGGGCATTTTCTGTTTCACTACAATCTGAAAAACCGGGAATGCCTCCTGCGGATGAACTTATTGAAATGAATGCGGAAAAGTATCTCCACAGGCGGAAATTTATTGGTAATATCCTTAAAACCGGTGTAGCGATAGGAGCTGCAGGCTTTTTAGATGCCTGTCGCAAGGATCCTATGCCTAATCCGGATACCCAACCAAAAATCATAATCATAGGCGCTGGAATTGCCGGCCTGAATTGTGCCTATCAGCTTAAAAAATCAGGATATAACGCAACCGTTTACGAAGGTGCAACCCGCACCGGAGGCAGGATCTTCACCGGAAAAAATATACTTGCTCCCGGACTTACTACCGAACTGGGCGGAGAATACATTGATTCAGGGCATGATGATATGCTTCAGCTTAGCCAGGAACTGGGTCTTAATTTAATTGATAAATTTTCCCTGGAATCAAACTCTATAAAAGACAGGTTTTATATTGATGGCCGGTTTTACTCGGAAGCAGCAATAATCAAAGCATTTGAGCCGTATGCTTCCCGCATAGCAATGGATATTAATTCCTTACCTGAGGTTATGACCTACGATGATTATGATGCCATAACATTGAAATTCGACCGGATGAGTATTTCCGCCTACCTGGATTCCATCGGCATGACTGGCTTTATCCGCAAAGGAATCGAAATAGCTTATCTTACTGAATATGGTCTGGAAACCGGCGAGCAATCTTCTATTAACTTCCTGTTTTTATTCACCCCTGATACCTCTGAAGGATTTGAGACTTTCGGTGCCAGCGACGAACGTTATAAAATAGAAGGCGGCAATCAATTGGTAACAAACGAGCTTTACAGGAAACTGGAAAACAAAGTTTACCTGGCTCAACAACTGGTTAAAATAAAGCAAAGCACCAATGGCTATTTATTATATTTCAACAATTCAAACGGCTTTACAACAACCGTTTATGCAGACATCATCGTTTCTGCCATTCCTTTTACTACTTTAAGAAATGTGGAATTAGATATAGCCTTACCTCAATGGAAAACAAATGCTATTAAAAATCTCGGTTATGGAACCAATGCAAAACTGTTGTTGGGATTCAACAAAAGAATATGGGAAAATTATAACTACAGCGAGTACGTAGTTACGGATAAAGTGTTACAAAGCGGTTGGGATAACAGTGTGGGCCAGCCAGGTAAAAGCGGGGGCTTCACGGTATTTCAGGGTGGTATCAAGGGATTGGAATTAGGTTTGGGAACCCCAGAGCAACAAGCACCAAAATTTTTAGCGGAACTTGATCAGATGTGGCCGGGTGCGGCAAAGGCATTCAACGGAAATGTAAAGAGGATGCATTGGCCCACTTATCCCTTTACCAAAGGAAGTTATGCGTGTTACAAAGTAGGACAATACACCACCATTCGTGGCGCTGAAATAAAACCTATCGGCAACTTTCATTTCGCCGGTGAACACTGCAGCAGCGAAAACCAGGGTTATATGAATGGTGGCGCCGAAACCGGCCGCCTCGCCGCTGAATCAATCATCAGTTCTATTGAAGCGGGCAAATCCGTTCTTAAAAATACACTTTCATAACGGTTTTTTTCATTGCATAGAACAGCCGAAGGAGTTTCATCCTTCGGCTGTTCTATGCAATGAAAACCCCCGTTCATGTTAATTTAAAGTATTACCGGTTTGGGCGGCAAGGTATTCCTTCAGTGTTATCTTTCCGCTAAACAGTTGCTGGTATAAAATATTATTATCTGCTTTTACCTTTTTAATATTGTTTACTAATTCTTTGTCGAAAAATAAATCTTTAATAAATGATTTCATGATGTTACAATTTGTACCTGTTTTCTTAATAATTTGATAACAGTGTGGTTTTAAAATTTGTCTTTAATAGCTTTCGTCTTCATCCCATCCCTGATTGCGGCAAGGATTTAAACACTGACAAACAAACGCTACATAAGGCAATCAACGTTATTGAGAAAGTACTTTCAACTCTTTGAACCTGCAAGATACGAAGATGATGTGTAAAAAATACACATTAATGAGGTTTTATGATATTCTTAAGATGAAGTGACTGAAAAGAGGATGATCATAACAATTTATCGGGAGTGATAGGCAGTTCCCGGATGCGTTTACCGGTTGCATGATAAATAGCATTTGCGAGTGCCGGAGCAAAACCAACCATGGAGATCTCACCCAGTCCCTTGGTTCCCATTGGATTGATGTAAGGATCTTTCTTATTTATGAAGATCGGTTCTATGTGTGGAATATCTGTATGTACAGGTATGTGATAGTCGGCAAAATTATTATTCACATACCTGCCGTACCGGTGATCCATAACTGCTTCTTCCATAAGCGCCATTCCGATTCCGCCGATTACGCCGCCGATAACCTGGCTTTCGGCAGTTTTCAAACTTACAATCCTTCCCGCATCGGTTACGGATACCACTCTTTTAACCGTAACAACGCCGGTAGCAGGATGAACATGAGCTTCGGTAAAATGCACCGAAAAAGAATACATGGAATACTTTTGCCGCTCATCACCTGATTGGGATCCCTCTGTAACTTCAAGCTGTGGCAGGTTTTGCTGTTTTAATATCTCTGTGTATGGCAGCCTTATTGAATGATCAGAAGCCAGCATAAAAGCACCGTCTTTATAAAGCAGGTTTTCCTGTTCGGCATTTTTAATAGAAACTGTCTGGCTGAATGCCTGCAATTTTTTTCTAAGTGCCGCGCATGCATCATGAACGGCAGATCCCAGCGTGGAAGTGGTGGTAGAGCCTCCCTGTGTTGGCCCCATCGGGTAAGAAGAATTGCCCAATTCGAATTTTATTTTGTCCGGGCTGATTCCCATAGTCTCTGAAGCGATCTGAACCATTGAAGTGGCGGTACCGGGGCCACCATCACTAACGGCGCTCTGCAGTACCAGGGAGCCGTCGGCAAGAATGCGCGCCATTACTATAGCCCTGTTCCTGGATGCGTTAAAAACGCCGGAGCCCATTCCGTATCCTACCAGCATTTCGCCATCCCGCATGGAACCCGGTTTGGGATTTCGCTTACCCCATCCTATACGCTTTGCTCCGATTTCATAGCATTCCCTCAGGTGTTTGCTGCTCCAGGGCAGGTTTCTTTCCTGGTCTGTTTCAGCGTAATTGCGTAACCTGAATTCCAGCGGATCAAGTTTGAGCGCATAAGACATTTCATCCATAGCACATTCCAGCGCAAATGCTCCTGTTGATTCACCAGGCCCGCGCATCCAGGTAGGCGTGCTAAGATTTAACGGCACTATCCGGTAACGGGTGGTTACGTTCGGACTGGCGTACATGTATTTACTCATGTTTATGGTACGCTCCGTAAACTCTTCATAGGAGGATGTAACCCCAGTGGCTTCATGCGTAATACCGGTTATTTTACCATCAGCAGTTGCTCCAATACCTACTTTCTGCAGGCAGCGCGGCCTGAAGCCAACCATTGTAAACATCTGATCCCGGCTTAGCATGAGCTTTACCGGTTTGTTCAGTTTCTTTGCTGCAAGTACGGCTGCTATTACGTGTGGCCATGTGCGTAGGCCACTTCCAAATCCACCGCCCATAAACAGGGTGTTCACCTGAACGTTTTGCTCCGGAACTTTAAAGGCATCCATGATGGTTTTCTGGGTTGATTTTACTCCTTGTGTTTTATCATACACAGTAACCTTGTCGCCTTCCCAGAAGGCAATGGTGCAATGTAACTCCATGGGGTTATGCACTTCCACCGGTATTGCATATTCGTGTTGTATTGTAACCGGAGCTTTAAGGTAAGCATCCGTTTCGCCCCTCGAATAATCATTCCAGCCTTTTGGCGTAACAGCCTTGTTGATATTAGCCATGAATTCGGTTCGATGCGCTTCTTTAGCATATTCCGCTTTAACAAGTGAAGCACCGTATAATGCCCGTTCATAGGTATCGGCTACTACCAGTGCAATAGGCTGACCGCTGAAATAAATGTATTTATCATAAAATACCCAGAACGGCCTTGAAGATGCGGGCCCTTCAGGAGTATTGATAGTTGTTTGATACCCCGGAATTTTTGGCGCATTTAAATGAGAAATTACATCCAGCACCCCGGGCGCTTTTTCAGCTTGTTTTGTATCAAGCGTTTTAATCTCACCTTTTGCTATTGTGCTGCTTACCAATACTCCGTAGGTAAGTCCGGGTATCATATATTCGGCTGAATACTTCGCAGCCCCTGTTACTTTCAACCTGCCATCAACACGGTCAAGCGGGTCTGACAGGTTAACGTTCTTGTATAGTTGCTCTTCCATATATAATTCTTATGTTATGGCGGAAGCTTTTTGCAAAGCCTCCACGATCGCTTTTGGCACTAACTTTAGTTTAAAGGCGTTGTATTCATACCCCTTTGCATCTTTAATGGCCAGATTTGCCACTTCACGGAAATTTGATTCGGAAACCTTTTTACCCATCAACTGTTTTTCACACTGGTATAAACGCCAGGGCTTATGGGCTACCCCTCCTAATGCCAGTCGCACATTACGAATCATACCATTACTTATATCCAGCGCGGCAGCCACGGAAACCAGTGCAAACGCATAAGAAGACCTGTCCCTTACTTTCAGGTAATGGATATTTTTTGTAAAGGTGTTATGCGGTATTTCAACAGCAGTGATCATAGCTGCTTTTTCAAGCATAGTATCTTTTTCAGGATGATCACCGGGTAAACGCAAAAAATCATTGATAGAAATGCGATGTTCTCCTTTACTGTCATTAATTACAATGGTTGCATCCAAAGCGGAAAGCGCCACACACATATCGCTGGGATGAACTGCAATGCAGGATTCACTACCGCCATATATTGCATGCATGCGGTTGTATCCTTTCAATGCGCCACATCCCGATCCTGGCAGCCGTTTATTACAGGGCATGTAAATATCATAAAAGTAAGAACACCTGGTGCGTTGCAGGATATTGCCACCGACCGTTGCCATATTTCTTAGCTGTGGTGAGGCGCCCGCATTCAAAGCAAGTGAAAGCAATGGTTGCTGCTCCGTTATCATCTTATTGTCAGCAACATCACTATTCAGCGCAAGCGCGCCGATTCGTAATACTTTGTCTTTACTTTCTATATTTTTAAGTGGAAGGTTGTTTATATCAACAAGTTTCTGCGGCATAACAACCCCTTTCTTCATAAGGTCTATCAGGTTGGTACCTCCGGCAATACATGCAGCGGCAGGATCTTTTGTTAGAATTGCAATAGCGGATTTTACATCGGAAGGTCTTACATATTGAAACTGGTTCATACTTCTTTCCCTCCCTGTTTAACATCCATTATTGCATCTACAATATGAGGATAACAACCGCAACGGCAGATATTGCCACTCATATACTCGCGAATTTCCGCTGATGATCCTGCGTGTCCTTCCCTGATAACTGCTACACCCGATATAATTTGTCCTGGTGTGCAATACCCGCATTGAAAACCATCGTGCTTTATAAATGCTTCCTGCAATGGATGCAGGTTTTCACTGTTCCCTAACCCTTCAATGGTAGTTACACTTTTGCCATCCTGCATTACAGCAAGAGCCAGGCAGGAATTTATCCTCCTTCCGTTAACAAGTACGGTGCAAGCGCCGCATTGACCATGGTCACAACCTTTTTTTGTACCGGTTAAATTTAATTGTTCGCGAAGGAGGTCTAAAAGAGTAACTCTTGGCTCAAGCGTTAAGGCATATTTCTTACCGTTGATTTCAAGGTTCACAGGGAGCTTCTCAAAAGCAGACGCAATTTTTTCATCCCAGTGGGATTCTGCAGCTTTGAGAACAGTTACAGGGGTTAGCGCCAGCGCTGTAAGCAAGGATGATTGTTTTAAAAAATCACGCCGGCTTTCTCCCTGCACGTCTTCATTCTTGTTGAATTGCTTTTTATTTTTCATGGTGATAGGTTTGCAATCTGAAGTCAAAGTAATCTTTTCTTCTCTCAAAAAAAAATGAGGCTGGTGAATACCTGCTACAGGTAATCTTGTGTTTAATTCCTGCTGAAGCATTAACGTTTCTTTGATAAACCAAATTCTTTTTTATTCATCTTATATATGAACCAGAAGTTGACCATCTCAATGGAACCTGGAAAAAAATTAATAAAAATAAAAACTACAATCATGAAAAAATTATTTACGCTTTTATTCACTTTTGGCAGTTTAACCTCTGTATTTGCACAGTATAATAATGATAATAGAACAGGCCGCTCAGACAGAAATGATAATTCCAATAACAACAGCAATTACTCAAAACAAGCACAGGGTCCGGAGCTCAACGAAAGGAATAATGAAAGAAAAGATTACGCTTACAATGATCGCCGTTATAATGATGCCTTTTCCATGAACAGCAGAGAAAAGGATTTTAAGATCTCAAAAATTAACCGGGAATACGATTACAGAATCAGCTCGGTTTATGCTGACCGTTACCTTAGGCCACGCGAGAAAAACTGGCAGGTACAAAGTCTGCAGAAGCAGAAGTATGATGCGATCAGGAGTGTGGAGGCATTTTATAGTGATGGTCGTAACAGGTACAGGGATGGCCACTCAGCCGGAGGGAAATTCATTCAAAAAATTTAACCACGGAGTAAAGCCAGAGGGGAAGAAGAGATTACACAGAGGAGTTCTCTGTGTAATCTCTTCTTCCCCTCTGGCTTTACTCCGTGGTTATAAAAAGACACAAGACTCTTTCAAAACCTTCATATACTCCAGCCCTTTCTTCCTCGCAAATGCAATATTGTTTTCAGGTATTCTTTCCGGATGTGGAAATTCAGCCAGTGCAGCAGTTAAACTGGCTTCCCTTAGTATATGCAACATCGGATACAAGGAACGGTTGGTATAATTAGCCGGGTCAGCAGCAGTAGTGCCCGCAAAAAGATATTGTGGATGAAAGCTTGCAATCTGGTATGTGCCTTCTTTACCAAGATCGGCTAAAAATTTTTCGGCAAGTTCTGTTAGTTCAAGGTATTCATAAAAATCACCAAAATTATCCGGCAGTATCAGTAATGTAGTTTCAATGCTTTCATTATCATCAAGCCGCTGGAATTCCTGTGCCAGTGCCTGTAAGCATGTTTTGATATCGGCTGATCTTAATACCTGGCAGTGTATGCTTCCCCGTTTTAATTCCTTAGCAGCAAAAGGACAAAAATTACAACCCACCACCACATCTTTGATCCATTTGCCGGTTTGGGCTATTATATTTTCATCAGTTTCCACGCTCATTTTATAAAGCATTATTGTTTTTGTTACGGCGGAAGTTACATTTTTTGTTCCTTTGCGTAAACATAATTATATACTATTGACAAAGATTACATTTCTGCAGGTTGATGCATTCTCCGACGTTCCTTTCAAAGGCAATCCTGCCGCGGTGTGTTTAATGGAAGAAGATCTTCCTGCAACGCTTCTGCAACAAATAGCTATGGAAAATAACCTTGCTGAAACAGCCTTCCTTTTAAAAGTTGAAGATGGTTTCAATCTTCGCTGGTTCACACCTACCGTTGAAATCAAACTATGCGGACATGCAACAGTAGCAAGCGCGCATGTTCTATGGGAGAAAGGCATGCTACCGGTAACCGACACTGCGAAATTTTTTACTAAAAGCGGATTACTAACCGTAACTAAAAAAGGCGAATGGATTCAACTGAACTTTCCGAGGTTTAATTTCATCAGCGTTGCTGTTCATGATGATATTATCAAAGCTTTAGGCGTCACGCCAATCAATTCAGTTCGCTCCGATGACGGAAGATTTATTATTGAAGTGGCTGATGAAAAAGAAGTGGAATCCCTCGATCCTGATTTTTCTATTTTGAAGAATCATGAAACCGTGGTAGTAACAAGCAAAGCATCGGTATCTTCTGAATATGATTTTATTTCACGTTCCTTTACTGCCATACATGGCGTTAACGAAGATCCTGTAACAGGCTCATCACATTGCACACTGGCGCCTTACTGGTCTCAGAAATTAGGTAAAGATACTTTGTGTGCATACCAGGCTTCAGCACGGGGTGGCGCATTGAACTTGCAGGTTGTAAATGACAGGGTTTTGATTGAAGGAAAGGCAGTTACTGTTATCGAAGGAGTTTTAGTACTGAACAGGGCAAAGCCTGAATTGTAGAAATTATGGTTATCATAACGCTACTTATAAATTTAAATTCAACCTACAACATTTATTATGCAAACATTTGATGCAATAGTCATCGGATCAGGACAAGGCGGAACTCCCCTGGCTAAAAAGCTTGCAAAAGCCGGAATGAAAACAGTAATAATAGAAAAAAGGTTAGTAGGCGGCACCTGTATCAATGATGGCTGCACTCCAACAAAATCAATGATTGCATCAGCCAAGACTGCACATACGATTCGCCGCAGTAACGAGCTCGGAATAGAAACAGGAGATCTTACGGTTAATCTAAAAAAGATCATCGACCGCAAAAACAACATTGTAGATTCTTTCCGTGGTTCCGCAGAAAAAGGTCTTACAGCAACTACAAACCTAAGCCTGGTTATGGGAGAAGCAACATTTACCGGCAATAAGACTATAGAAGTAACACTAAATGATGGCAATACCGAAATATATACTGCCGGTAAAATATTCATCAATACAGGAACCACTCCAAAGATTCCTGAAATAGAAGGCATTTCAGATATATCCTATTACACTTCAACCAGTTTGCTTGACGTTGAAAAACTTCCCCGTCATTTGATGATAATAGGTGGTGGTTATATAGCACTTGAATATGCACAAATGTTCAGGCGCTTTGGAAGCGAGGTAAGCATGATTATCAGGGAACAGGTTTTTTTACCTAAAGAAGATGAAGACATTTCTTCCTGCTTACAGGATATTTTTAAGGAAGAAGGAATAAAAATTTATCTTGATGCCAGGGCAGAAAAAATTGTCAGCACAGCCAACGGAGACCTCTCGCTTACTGTTTTAATAAAGGGAGAGAAAATAACCATTGATGGTTCTGATATATTACTGGCAGCAGGCCGGATACCGCAAACCGGCACATTGCATCTTGAAAAAACAGGAGTAACCCTTAATGACAAAGGTTATATTAATGTTGATGAATACCTGCAAACCGCAGAAGCCGGCATTTATGCTTTAGGTGATGTAAAAGGCGGTCCTGCTTTTACGCACATCTCTTACAATGACTATATTGTTCTTGAAAAGAATATCATTGACAAATCAAATGTATCCGTAAAAGGACGTCCGGTTCCTTACACCATGTTTACCGATCCCCAACTAGGCCGTATCGGAATAACAGAAAAAGAAGCCCGCAAACAAGGACTTAATATCGAAGCGGTAACGCTGTCAATGGATAAGGTAGCAAGAGGTATAGAAACAGGAGAAACTAAAGGCATGATGAAAGCCGTTGTTGATAAAGATACCAAACAAATACTAGGCGCAGCCATTCTAAGCGCTGAAGGAGGAGAAGTAATGACGGTTTTGCAGATAGCCATGCAGGGTAAAATTACCCATGAACAAATCCGCGAAAACATTTTTGCTCATCCATTATTTTCCGAATCGCTGAATAACCTGTTTATGGCTCTTGATAAATAACCTCTCACAAATGATCAGTGTAGAACATGTAAGCAAATATTTTGGTGACATAAAAGCGGTTGATGATATTTCTTTTAAAGTAGCGGAATCTGAAAACATGGTTTTTCTTGGAACCAGCGGTTGCGGTAAAACTACTACGCTACGAATGATCAACAGGCTTACTGAACCTTCAGAAGGAATCATCTTCGTTAACGGTGAAAACATCTTGCAACAACAACCTGAAAAACTCAGGCGATCAATTGGATACGTACTGCAGCATAATGGTCTTTTTCCACATTACACTGTTGCTCAGAATATTGCCATAGTGCCTGAACTGCTTGGAAGCAATAAAGACCAGGTAAGAAAAAGAACCATTGAATTATTGGAAAAGCTTCACCTGCCGCCGGATAAATACCTGCATGTGTATCCTGATAAGCTGAGTGGCGGCCAGCAGCAACGTGTTGGGCTGGCAAGAGCTTTGGCGGCCGATCCACCTGTATTATTAATGGATGAACCTTTCGGCGCCCTGGATACAATTACCCGCAATTCGATCAGGAAGGAGCTCAGCGAACTGGATGAGTTTAAAAAGAAAACCATCGTAATGGTTACTCATGATGTGCAGGAAGCATTTGCACTGGCAGACAAAATATGCCTCATGGATAAAGGAAAAATTGTTCAGTTAGGCACACCTGATGAGTTACTTTTCCATCCTGCAAATAAATTTGTAAGTAATTTTTTGAAGGGAGAAAAAACACAACTGGCATTCAGATCTGTGAAACTGAACCGGCTTTGGCCTTTCTTTTCAGATGATTTGATTGAAACAGCTTCTCTCGTAACCACCGTTCACTCGAACCGCTCCGTATGGGATGTTATGGAACTATTTTATAGTAATGACACTGCAAATGAAACACTCCTTAATGTGCTGGATGCGGAAAGCAATCAAACAAGGCAGATAAATTTTGTTTCATTGATGAGTGCAATGAATCAGTTAAATAATAAGTAGATGCCGGATCAGCAACAAACATTCCTGGAATTCTTAGGACAGCAGAAAGATAAAATCCTGAGTGAAACCCTGGAACATATTGGGCTTACGTTTACTTCTTTACTGATTGCTGTTGTAATTGGTATTCCATTGGGAATTTTTATTTCAGGCAGAAAAAAATGGGCAGGAACCGTATTGGGTATTGCCGGTGTTTTGCAAACCATTCCCAGTATTGCCTTGCTTGGCATCATGATCCCGATATTGGGCATCGGCGCAAGGCCGGCTATTGTGGCTTTATTCTTATATGCGCTGCTTCCTATTATCAGGAACACTTATACCGGCATAACAGGAGTAAACCCAACGGTTGTTGAAGCTGCCAAAGGTATGGGAATGAGCAGGCGCCAGATTTTATTCAAAGTGCTGTTGCCGTTATCCCTGCCCGTTATATTAGCAGGAGTTAGAACAGCTACGGTTATTAATGTTGGTGTAGCTACGCTTGCAGCGTACATAGCGGCAGGGGGACTGGGAGAATTCATTTTCGGCGGCATTGCGCTGAATAACACCAACATGATCCTCGCCGGCGCCATACCTGCAGCCTTGCTTGCAATAATCTTTGATTTTCTGCTATCTAAAGTTCAACGTCTTAACCTGCGGAAACTAAAGGTCGGCTTGATCCTGTTTCCTGTTATCATCCTGTTGCTTTCTTCCTTTTACCTGCTTCCTGCTGTATA
>CAXSIE010000016.1:23837-24437 GCA_964237295.1 uncultured Flavihumibacter sp.
GAAGGAAAATTACTGGCGGGATTTACTCCGGAATTCATGGGACGGTCAGATGGCTACCTGGGGTTGAAAGATAAATACCAGCTCCGCATCCGAACGGTTGTAATCAGTGATGCAGTTATGTATAAGGCTGCTCAGGAAAAAAAATTAGATGTCATCAGCGGTTATAGTACAGATGGCCGGATAAAAGCCTTCGATCTGCAGATTCTGGACGACGATAAAGGAATCTTTCCACCTTATTATGCGGCTCCCCTGATCCGTAATAAAGTTCTAAAACTGTATCCTGAACTGGAAACAACATTGAACATGCTTACGGGCGTAATAAATGATTCCATTATGACAGCGTTAAATTATAAAGCTGATTTTTTAAAAGAAGACCCGGAAAAAATAGCGTATGATTTTCTGGTGGCCAAATCATTGTTTAAAGTTTCCCGCAACGGCAACAAAGGTACTGTAAGGCTTGGCTCCAAGATATTCGCAGAGCAGTATATCCTTATTAATATGTACAAAATGCTTATAGCAGGCTATACTGATCTTAAAGTAGTTACCAAAACAGGGCTCGGCGGCACAAAAATTTGTTTCGATGCATTAACTAATCAGGAA
>CAXSIE010000016.1:24447-25673 GCA_964237295.1 uncultured Flavihumibacter sp.
GAAATTGATTGTTATCCTGAATACACTGGTACCGGTTTGCTGGTGATGCTGCAACCCGATACC
This sequence comes from uncultured Flavihumibacter sp., assembly GCA_964237295.1. Lineage (GTDB taxonomy): Bacteria > Bacteroidota > Bacteroidia > Chitinophagales > Chitinophagaceae > JADCRZ01. Next base: position 24,511 of record CAXSIE010000016.1, read on the forward strand.
CGTATATTATCTTCGCTAATCAGTAACAAGGAAAAGGTTTATAATTATGTACAAGCTGAATTTAACAAAAGATACGATGTTTCCTGGTTGAAACCCATAGGCTTTAACAATGCCTATGCTTTGATGATGCGAAGAGAACAAGCCCGGGAATTGAATATCCATACTATATCGGATTTAAAAAAAGAAATAGATCAACAACCGTGACATGAATGATTTTGTAAATAAATATTTTTTGATAAGGCAGCATTCTGAAAATATCTGTAAGCCGCTTCAAACAGAAGACTATGTGGTACAACCTGTACCTGATGTAAGTCCGCCTAAATGGCACCTGGGACATAGCACCTGGTTCTTTGAAACGTTTATTTTAAAAAATTATTTGCAAGGGTATAAGGAATTCAACCCTGAGTATAATTATGTCTTCAATAGTTATTATGAAACAGTGGGTAACCGTGTCATAAGAACGGACCGCGGTAACCTGAGCCGGCCAACCGTATCTGATATTTACAGCTATCGCCAATATGTAGACGAAGCTATGAAAAAGTTATTAACTGATGAGCTTTCACCGGAACTAAAAGAATTATTAGAATTAGGGTTCAACCATGAACAGCAACACCAGGAACTTCTCTCTACCGACATAAAATATATTCTTGGTCACAACCCGCTTTTTCCAAAATATAGTGATGACAATATAAATACTGGTATTATTCCTAAGCAAGCTGCAATAGAAATCAAAAGCGGGATTTATGAAATTGGATATGATGGAACGGGGTTTTGTTTTGATAATGAGTTGGGAAAACACCAGGTATTCCTGCAGGATTATAAAATAGAAAACCAACTGGTAACCAATCAGGAGTTCCTTGAATTTATAAGCAGCGGCGGTTACGAAAACTTTATCTATTGGCATGCAGAAGGTTGGGACTGGGTTAAAACAAAACAAGTTAAATGCCCGATGTATTGGTTTGATATTGATAACAGTTGGTATTACTATACTTTTAATGGTCTTCAGCCGTTACAACTCAACGAGGCTGTTTGCCATATAAGTTATTATGAAGCGTTCGCTTATGCGTCGTGGAAAGGCAAAAGGTTACCGACGGAATTTGAATGGGAAGTGGCGGCACAAAAATTTCAGTGGGGTAATAGATGGGAATGGACCGAAAGCGCTT
>CAXSIE010000017.1:0-779 GCA_964237295.1 uncultured Flavihumibacter sp.
TAAACGGCACCCAATTCAGTGGCTACCGTACCTTTTGTAACACGCCCTGTTTGTGCATTTGAAAAAGTGGGTGCAGCCAGTAAATTCAAAGCATCCGTAAAATCAGCGATTATCTGTGTGTACACTTCTTCAGCGGTAGCCCTTCCTTTAAACGCTTCGGAGGAAACCTTTACTTCATGCAGACTGAGTGGCACGCCGCCATAATTTCGAACCAGGTCAAAATAATAATGAGCGCGTAAAGCCTTGGCTTCAGCCGTTATCTGGTTTTTGGCCGAATCCGTCATAGTAAAAGTTATGGCGGCGATCCTGTCGAGTACAACATTGGTTCTTGAGATGCCGTTGAAATCAGCGGTGTACCTGTTAGCGGTAACAGCGGTTGCCGGATCATCTAAAAAAGTTATTATATTTTCCGTGTTCTGGTTGCCCCTGTCTTTAGCGTAATAATCGAAGAACGCGTTATCGGAGCGCATTTCATCCATGAAGTAAGCATTGTTAGCTACATCGCGCAGCGGAGCATAAGCGCCGTTCACCGCCTGCTGAAAATCCTGGGTAGACAGATAGAAGTTTCCCTCATTTAAATTGCCTTCCGGAAAAAGCGTGAGGAACTCCTTTTTACAGGAACTTAATAATACTATGGATAAAGCTATGTATGTTAGAATTTTGAATCGTGTCATAATTAATCAGGTTTTGCTATTAAGAAGAAAGTAAGCGGGGTTGAGAACCTCTTACAACCCCGTTGTGTTTGTTGCATTACCGTTCATAAAGCCCGGCATATCTTG
>CAXSIE010000017.1:789-12684 GCA_964237295.1 uncultured Flavihumibacter sp.
ACTAATTTAATAATCTTCTTCGCCATATGATAACCAGGTGCAGCCTATTCAAAAAAAAACAACAATAAAAATCAAATATTCATCTCATTCAAACCTTTCCGCCAATCATAACTGTTCTTGGAACAGGGAATGTACTAAGGTCCTGTCCATAAGTGGTAATGGCATCGTCGCGACCTATGCTTGCTTCCGGATTTTGTCCGGAATATTTGGTGAAAACAAATGCCTGCTGAACACTTACATATAAACGGGCTGATTTAAAGTAAGTAAGGCTTTTTGAGGGCCTGTAAGTGTAACCTAAAGCGATATTTTTTACTGTGAGGTAATCACCGGGCGACAGCCAGGTTGTATTGGCAAGACGGTATAATTCTGTAGAGCTGGACCGGGTGGTAGGCGTTTTTCCATCGCCCTGATCTGTTTCGGAGCGCCAAGGATGAAGCATATCGCGCGTCATGTTAAAGATACCATCAATGTTATGAAAGTCCTGATAGTTGAAATTCAACACCTGGTTGCCCACCTGGCCGGATATTATTATATTTAAATCAAAATTTTTGTATTGAAGGTTATTAGTCATCCCGTAGATAAAATTCGGATTCGGGTTACCTAATAAGGTTCTGTCATCTCCATCTATCTTACCATCTCCATTGACATCTTTCATACGTGCAGACCCTACCACCGAGGTAGCATATTTGGGTTGTTTATCGTATTCCGCCTTTGTTAAATAGATACCGTCAAATACATATCCGTAAAACTCACCGATGTGCTTACCAACAATAGACCGGTTGAAACCTGCATACATGGCCCCACCGCCAACAAATGGAGTGTTGGGTGGCAATTCCACCACCTTGTTGTCGTTAAAGGAAATATTGAAATCCGTTGTCCAGCTAAAAGGCCCTACGAGGTTTTTGGAGCTTAGCTGGAACTCATGCCCCCACATCCTGAATTTGCCCGTATTATAGGTAACACTCGCATATCCTGAAGCTACCGGTATTAAATTCTGATACAACATTCCGTCGGTGATCTTGCTGTAATAATCATAACTGAAGGTTAGCCTGTTATGCACCAGGTTCATGTCTATACCAAAATCAGACTGCGTGGATACTTCCCAGGTAAGGTCTTTATTACCCAGAGCGGTAATAGACAAACCGGGTGTTAAGGTACCTCCGAATACATAATTGGTATTGGTAATGTTGGAGACCTGTGAATAGTTGCCGATATTGAAATTACCCGTTTTACCGTAGCTGCCCCTGAACTTCAGGTAGCTGATAGCGTTATTTTTGGGAAAGAAGGGTTCTTCACTAACGATCCATCCGGCAGATACCGAAGGAAAACTGCCATATTTCGAATTGGCGCCAAAGCGGGAAGATCCATCCTGCCTGATGGTTCCCGTTACCAGGTACCTGCCTTTGAAATCATAGTTAATTCTTCCGAATGCTGAAGCCAGGCTCCATGCTTCCCTGTTATTAGTGCCGCTTGTTACGGCCGCACCAGAAACCAATTGAACCGCATCGTTTGCAAAATTGCTTCCGCTGACGGTCCTGTAATCTCTCAGCCATTTTTCGGAACTGTATCCTGCCAGAAAATCAATAGTATGGTTCTTGATTTTTAAGTTATAGGTCAGGGTGTTTTCATTCAGCCATGAATAATAATTATACGAGTTGCTGCTGGCACTGGAAGCCGTGGGTGAACGTGGCAGCGTGGCGGCGTTCAACCCGATACCGTACATAGTGCCAAAGAACTGCGTATAATCAGCCGTTCCGTAATCGGCGTTAAGAGTTGACCTGAATTTCAGGTTTTTAATGATTTCCACTTCACCGTACAGGTTGGCTAATATCCTGACGGTGTTCTGATTACTGTTAAGCTGTACCAGTTGCTGAACCGGGTTATTCATTCCAAGCATACCGAAAGAACTTACCCTGCTGGTATAACTTCCGTCTGCCTGGCGGATAGGGATCAATGGCGATGCGGTGGTAGCGTTTCCGATTACCTGCCTGCTGCCATCTGTATTGTTCCTGGTGTTATGATCTATCTGGTAGGTTGGTGCAATATTCAGCCCGAACTTCAACCGGTCGTTAGGGCGGAATTCATTGTTGCTGCGCACTGCAAACCTTTTAACACCGGTGTTAAGCAGTACACCCTGCTGGTCGAAATAAGTTAAGGTGGTGCTGGAAGAAACTTTATCTGTTCCGGAAGAAACGTTTAATGAGATATCCGAGATCGGAGCGGTACGCAGTAAAGCATTATACCAGTTGGTACCTTCTCCGTACTGATCGGGGTTTGCGTAGTCAGCAGGTATGCCCAGGGTATATCCTTCATTCTTTATTTTATCTTCGTAAATCCCTTTCTCCATGGTAGCGAACTCATGCGCGTTCATCAGGTCGGGCCTGCCTTTTTCCGGAACAGTTTGCCAGCCGGTGTAAGCGTTGAGGGAGACGTTGGTACGTCCGGACTTAGCCTGCTTGGTTGTAATAAGAATTACACCATTGGCAGCCCTGGAACCATACAATGCGGTAGCGGAAGCGTCTTTTAAAACGGTAAAGGTTTCAATTTCATCAGGATTTATAAAGTTGGCATCTCCGTTCCTGGAGCTGACACCACTAAGCGGCTGTCCGTCCACCACCATCAACGGCTGAAAGCCGGAGGACAGCGAAGCGGCGCCTCTTATCCTGAAATCCATTCCCTGCCCCGGCCTTCCGGAGGTTTGATTGATCTGTACACCCGCAACTTTGCCTTGTATTTTCTGACCGAACTCTGCGGCCGCCACATCCTGTACGGAAGCCGCGTTTACAGTGGCAACAGAGCCGGTAATATCTTTTTGTTTTCTTGTTCCGTAACTGATCACCACCACCTGGTCGAGGTTGTTAACGGTAACATCGAGCGATACATTTATCTGGGTTTCATTGCCCACAAGTTTTTCCACATTCTGATAGCCGACATGAGAAAAAACAAGTGTAGCGCCTTTGGAAACGCTGATTAAGTAGCGACCGCTTTTATCAGCGGTTACCGCATTGGTATTACCTTTTATCTGAATGGTTGTTCCTGCAATATCCGCGTCATTTCCCGACAAGGTGATTTTCCCGGAAACATTAACAGCAGTGCCTTGCTGAGACATTGCGCCGATTGAAAACAAAATAAAAACAGCAACGAACAACATGTATTTCTTAACCCCGCCAACATAAGCGTAATTGTAGATAAATCTCATAAGCAAGTCGTTTAATTTTTAAAAAGCATTTAAGATAAGAAGCAATTCGGAATCTAACTGGAGTTGACCCGGATCATTCTCAAAACTACTCTTAACAGTAACACAAAAATTTATTGTAACTGTTATTTATTTATCTTTTTTGATATTTTTTTATAGATTTGAATTGCTAACCGTACACGTTCATGTCTAACTATTTCAAGTACCTCAATGTTGGTCCTCTCGAAGAAAACTGGGGATTATATATTACTACTGTAGGGCATTCCCTTATTTCTCCCAATCAGCATTATCCCAATAATGAAAACCATCCTCAGAATCATTCTTTCAGTTGGAATAAAGGCCGCATCCTGAATGGTTATTATTTAATCTTTATATCAAACGGACACGGTGTGTTTGAATCGGCGTTGACAGAGCCGGTAACGATAACTGCAGGCACCTGTTTTTTCCTTTACCAGGGTGTGTGGCACCGTTATAAGCCGCATTCCAATTCAGGATGGGAAGAATACTGGATCGGCTTCAGAGGACATTATGCAGATCACTTAATGAACAAAGGTTTTTTCAGTTCCAGCAAGCCTTTCATTAACGCAGGCATCAATGCCGACTTACTTTCTTTGTTACATAACCTTATTGCAACGGTGCGCACTTCTTATGCAGGGTATAACCAGGTAATAGCGGGTATCACGCTGCAGATCCTCGGTATATTGAATGCAGTTTCCATACAACAGGAACATAGAAATGATCCTACTGCGCACCTTATATCAACGGCAAAGTACATACTGGAGCGATCTCTTGATAAGCCTGTTGACATGGAAAAGCTGGTGCGTGAATTGCCTATGGGATATTCTAAATTCAGGAAGGCATTCAAGGAAAGCACCGGAGAATCTCCCAATCAATACCACCTTAACTTAAGATTAAACAGGGCAAAAGGATTGCTTACCTCTACGGCGTTGAACATAAACGAGGTAGCCAGTCAAACCGGTTTTGATTCCGTCTTTCATTTTTCAAAAATCTTTAAAATGAAAATCGGTGTGTCGCCGAAATGTTATAGGATGGGCAATGATAAGACGGTTTAAAAAGACCTGTTTGGTGTTGAGCTAAACATGAAATCAGGCGCAGGATTGAAGTGTTGAGTTTTATATATTCCTGAAAGAAAATGTGCACTTATAGTAAACATAACACTGGGTATTTGCAATAATTTTATCTAATTTTAAGATTCTTATTATAAATTAATTTAAAGTGAATTATTTGAATAAAAAGAAAAATACTGCTGGCAAAAGTGGATCAAAAACAACTTCTTATGGAAGAACTATTAAAGATCCTGCCAAACCCGGTTCTTTAGATTCATTGAAGGTTGATGAAGCTATAAGAAAAATATCTGCCCTTAGAAATCAAAAACTTGCAACTTCCCGTTCATAGACGCTTTACTTATTTATAGTTAGGAAAAAAAGGTTATGTACGATGAAAATGTATTCACAAATTGTCCATTTGATAAAACGTATAAGAAGCTTTTTGATGCAATAGTCTTTGGTATCTTTGATTGTGGTTTTATAGTTCGTTGCGCATTAGAAGAAGATGATGGAAGTGAGATAAGAGCAAATAAAATTTTTTCTATCATTAATGAATGCCGTTTTGGAATTCATGATCTATCCAGGGTTGAAATCAGCAGTAATACAAAACTTCCAAGGTTTAATATGCCATTAGAGCTAGGTACATTTTTGGGTGCTAAGCATTTTGGGTCAGAATTACATAAGAAAAAATCTTGCCTGATCTTTGATAAAGAAAAATTCCGTTATCAAAAATTCATCTCCGATATTGCTGGTCAGGACATTAAAGCTCATAATAATAATCAGCGTCTGATAATAACGATGGTACGTGATTGGTTACGAACTTACTCAAAAGGATCCATACCGAGTGGGAGTGTCATTTGGTCACGTTACATGACCTTCAAAAAAGCCCTACCAAAATTATGTGAAGAATTAAGATTGAACATTAAAGAACTTATATTCAATGACTATGTTGACCTTGTATCGAAATGGTTAAAAAATAATCCTCAGGAAATAATTCATTTTGAATAGCCTAATCAGCTTTTACCTTTATAGTGCTTATTGTCATAACATCAAACCGGTTGTGTTTCAGCAGCACTCATTCTCTAAAAACGCTTCCTTACTATAAGATGCTTTAGAGCTGCCAGATGTGAGAATAACACTAAAGGAACAATAACACTGGGAAGCCAGTTGAACGGAAAGTAAGCTATCGCTATATTAGGCTGGTCAAACGCAAATTGCTGAAAGGGTGTTTTGGCTGATAAAAGAGCAATGATTAAAATGTTTATTAACAGGCCTAGGCATAGTACATTCCACAAAATCAAGATATTGTTTGAAAGTGTAGGTTTACGATAACCAAAGTAATAAATGAGAGGGGCTGTTATACCTGCGAGGATATCGAAGTTCCTGCCTTCAAAAGTCATGATTTGCGGAACAGCTCTTGCAACGAAAAGATAATACAGTGCTATTTCAACCAGAGCTCTTACAGTATGCAGTAAGGTAAGTTTCTTATTATCCAGACTGTCTATAAAAGCCCTGCCCGGTTTAGTTATAAACAAAGCAATTATTACAATTAAAGGAGGCAATACCAGTAACAGGAATCGCGGAGGTTTGGTAAATTCATTGGTATAAAAATCAGTTTGTCCTATAATAAGCTGGCATATCATCCAGATTAACATTGCTACTAAAAAGGGTTTTGAGGTATTGGCTGCCCTGTAAAATTGCCATACCGTTAACAACGTAATGGCCACAAAAAAAACTTTTAAAGCAATTGATACCTGTTCCATGGTTGGCTAACTTTTGATAGACAGTAAAAGTATACCAACAGCTCATTATAGCCACTTGTCATTTGGCAAGAAATCACTTCTGCGAGATTTCTTTTCTGATACGGCTTAGAGAAGTGTCGGTAATCCCAAGGTATGAAGCGATATATTTCAAAGGCGCATTGTATAGAATTTCAGGTTTTGTTTTTACAAGTTGTTCATATCGTTGTTCCGCTGTAGCGTTGATCATTGACAGCATTCTTTCTTTAAGCGATATAAATCCATTTACCAGAATGGCTCTTCCAAACTCTCTGAATTCAGGTATTGAATGAAACAGGATTTGAAAGTTATCATAGTTTCCCCTCCAGCCGATACAGTTTGTTAATGCCTGAATATTTTCCTGTGTAGGCGTGCGTTTAAAATAGGAAGCCACTTCGAATATTATAGAATGCTGCGCATAGAAATCCGTTGTAACGTCATGTTCTTCCATGTCGTAAGTAAACGCTCTTGCGAATCCTCTTTCCAGAAAAATGTAGTCGTTACATATCGTTCCCTGTTTTAATAAATAATCGTTTTTACTATAGGTCGCAGGTTCAAAATTGCCTGCAATGGAACCGGCGATAGCGTCTGTTACCGGTACGGTTCTTTTGATAAAATCAATAAGAAATATTCTGTCTGAATGCATGGTTACATTAAAAGTAATTAAAGCAATGCATAAACTTCATCTTCACTTTAAGACTGCAGTTAACACAAAGGCATTTTTGTGCAGAGAGTTAAAGGCCATGAAGACACTAAGGCACTAAGGAGCACAAAGAAATATAATTTGCAGGTGATCCTTCTTTTATTAATTCTTAGTGCCTCTTTGCGGCTTTGTGTCTTCGTGGCCTTCAATAACAAACGTATTAAAATTTGCGCTTTTACGGTTATCTTAATTTTTAATAAAGAAGAGTATGCATTTAATCGATTAATTCATCTACTATTATACTGTAAAATCATTCATAGATTATCCTGTAAACGCTGAAACTTTTACAGTAGCGATAAACCTTTTACAACTTATATCCATGATGATCGCCAAAGCTGTTCTTACTGTCTTATTTATAAGTGTAATTTATCTATGTTCATCTGCTCAGAATAATTCCGGTTCTGTCAAAGGCTCATTAAAAGATTCTTCCGGCAAACAAATTCTATCATTGGCCACAGTAACAGTATTTCTTGCAAAGGATACTACCATTATTACTTACCGGTTAAGCGATGCCAGTGGCAATTTTAAAATACCTGGAATTCCACTAAACATTAACTGCAGGGTGCTGGTAAGTTTTTCGGGATACAAAACCTTCAGGAAAGATTTTATATTGAGTAAAGAAAGTCCGCAGCTTGATATGGGAACCATTCTGCTTAACCACGATTCCAAAGACCTTGAAGAAGTAATAGTTTTTGCAGAGCGTCCACCCGTATCAGTCAGGAAGGACACTATCGAATTCAATGCAAGCGCGTTTAAAACGCTGCCCAGTGCACTGCTGGAAGACCTGTTAAAAAAGCTTCCGGGTCTGGATATTGATGCCGATGGAAACATTATGGTAAAGGGCAAACGGGTCAATAAATTACTGGTAGACGGAAAAGAATTTTTTGGCGGTGATCCGCAGATCGCCACAAAAAACCTGCCCGCAAATATTGTCGACAAAGTACAGGTGATGAATGACAAGGAAGAAATGCAGAGAAATCCGCACATACCCGAATCGGAGATCGGCCAGGTAGTGAATATAAAATTAAAAAAGTCCATTAAGGAAGGCTGGTTTGGAAAAGCCTATACCTGCGGAGGCACCGATAACAGGCATGAGGCAGGCGCTATTTTAAATGCTTTCAGAGACACTGTGCAGGTGAGCGTTTTAGGCTATACAAATAATATCAATAAAACGGGTTTTGGTATTAATGATATACAAAAAATCGGTGGCTTTGAAAGAAGTGGCGCTAACAGTATGATGGTAACGAGCGAAGGGGGTATCGCGATCAATGGTATTTCTTTTGGAGGAACCGGGCAGGGACTGCAACGTTCATCAGGCGGCGGGATAAATTACAATAACCAGTTTGGGAAAAAAGTCGGTATGAACCTGCAATATTTTTATGGCCAGATAAACAGCGATTACAGCACCATCAGCAACCAGCAGCGTTTTTTTAAGGATACCGTTCTTGCCTCAGAAGGCAACAGCAATTCGAATGATGTAAACAGGAATCACAGGATCGGTGGAAGAATATTCTGGAAGATAGATTCACTTACTACGCTTATCTTCCGGCCGGGAGTTACGCTTACATCCAACCAAAACCATTACAGCGGAATCGGCGAAACACAAAATAATTACCTGGGAAAAGTGAATAACAGCAACAGTGTCAGTAAGGGTTCCGGCAAATCAAACAATTACTCCTACAACCTTTTCATCGACAAAAATTTTAAGAAAAGGATAAGGAACCTTTCCATCAATGCCGACTTCTCAACAGTAAACAACAACAAAAATAATTATGCTGACGGATCATACAGCACTTATAATGCAGGGATAAGGCGGGACAGTCTTGTTAACCAGTTAAGGCTAACAAATGGTAATAAACTGAATGGCAGCGTATCTGTATCATTTAATGAACCCATAAACAAGAATATTATCCTGCATGTCAGCAATAACAGTGAGTATATAAAGCAGCACAACGATATTGACTTTTATAGTAAGGACCTGTCAAGTGGAAAATATGACAACTTCAACCAGAACTTCTCAAACGGCATACAAAGAAATGGCTGGAAAAACACCTCCGCCACTTCTATTAATTTTGAATGGAATAAATTATGGATAAGTCCGGGAATTAATTATCTAACGGCATCATTTAATAATTTTTTTACTAAAAACCCCGCTGTCAGCCAGCGTTACCATTATATTTATCCTTCACTCAACATTCACCTTGGATCTTTAAGCTTTTCATACCAGGCCGGTATACAGGAACCGCAGGCAAGCGACCTGCAACAGGTTATTGATATCAGTAACAGGTTCTACCAGCAATTCGGAAATTCGGAACTCAAGCCTGCCCTGACACAATCCGTTAATCTGGATATTTATAAGTATAACACGGAAACAGGCAATTCCTATTCAGGTGGTATAGGTAGTATTTTCAGTAATAACGCGGTTATAAGGGAATCAACCATTGATCGCAACGGTATTCAGACTACAAGACCTGTTAATGTTGACGGAACCTATAATTTTTTTGGCAGCCTGATGTATGATTATCAATACAAATACAATAAGAATTATACTTTATCAGTAAAACCCGGCATCTATAGTAATTACTACAAAACGTTCATTTCAATAAACGGTTTCAGGAGCGGACAAAATAATTTCAGCATCGATCCTTCCCTTTCTCTCAGGATAAATTATAAAGATAAAATTGAATTCAACCAACGGTATTCCCAGAACTATTCACAGACCACTTATAATAACAATATTGATTACAGGAATATTTATATACTTAGTCATTCAATTGAATCGGAAGTGGTTATCCGCATTCCAGAACATGTTGTTTGGGAGAACCTGATCAACTATGCTTATAATCCGCAGGTATCACCAGGGATCAGGAAGTCCAGTGTAAGATGGAACGCTGCCGTAAATTATCTTTTCTTAAAAGACGATAAGGGCCAGATAAAATTATCAGTATACGACCTGCTGAACCAAAACATAAATGTTTACAGGTACACCGGTGAGAATTACGTTTCAGACACGCAGAGCACTACCCTCACAAGATATTTCATGCTTACTTTTACATATAACCTCAGAAATTTTTCAGGCGGTAAGGTTGGTGGTAAAGACAGGTCCATGTTTTTTTTTTAAGAATAGAGGTGCAATAGATTTTAGAAACACTTATAAAGCTGACACTCACTCACTGATCATTTAAATAAGATATTTCTTGTTTCAACAGAGAATATCATATAATCTTGCTAGGTTTAAATTAAAAAATGAAAAAATACATAATCGTTTTATTTACCGTTGTTCCTTCCATAATATTTGGCCAGCTTGGTGTTAGTTTTCATCAGTCGAATTTACCTTTCATAGGAATAAACTATCAGATAAAAAACAAAATAAGACCAGAATTAAGAATCGGAATAGATAATTACATTGAAATAATATCGGTTGAGGCGGTAGTAACTTACGACCTCATTAAAAAAGATGATTATGAATTTTATGCCGGACTCGGGATAAGAGGTAACGACTTTGAAGGACTGGTAATTCCTGTTGGCCTGAATATCTATCCACTAACAATAAAACAATTCGGATTTCATATTGAAATCGCTCCTATTTTCGGTGAAGGTACTCTCGTAAGGGGAAGCTGGGGTATCAGGTACAGGTTTCCTAAAAAGAAAAGATAATGATGATAAGAAAACGCAATCTTCTTCTTTTATTCTTACCGCTATTTTTTACCGCCTGCAACAACATGAAACAAAATATTCTTTCAAAACAGGATAGCGAATACAGCTATCAGCTTGTAAGGAACTGGCCTAACCTGCCAGGCGGTTTTAAATTAGGCAATCCAACAGGCATCGGCATTGACACCAACCAAAATATTTTTATTTTTCACCGCGCTGACAGAGGATGGCCTTTGATTGGCGCAATGCCCGGCAACTTCATTTCATTAAAAACCATTCTAATGCTTGACAGGGATAGCGGGAAAATATTAAATAGTTGGGGCGATCATCTTTTCATCATGCCCCATGGCTTAACGGTAGACATGAATAATAATATCTGGGTTACAGACGTAGGCCTGCACCAGGTTTTTAAGTTCAGTCACGACGGAAAACTATTGATGAAGCTGGGTGAAGCAAAGGTTCCGGGAAGTGATGCAACCCATTTTAACCTGCCTACAGATGTAGCAGTTACAAAAGATGGTTCTTTTTATGTTAGTGATGGTTATGGTAACAGCAGGGTTGTAAAATTTTCATCCACGGGTAAATATCTATTTGAATGGGGGAAAAAAGGCGGTAAAGAAGGTGAATTCAATCTGCCACACTCTATTGACCTCGACAACGAAGAAAATGTGTATGTAGCAGACAGGGAAAATAACCGTGTACAGGTTTTCAACCCTACGGGAAAGTTTATACAACAATGGACAGATAAAAGTTTTGGCAAAATAAGCTCCGTTGTATTTGATAAAGTAAAAAAGGGGTTTGTCGCGACAGATTATTTTACCTCCTGGTTTGGCTTAAAACATACTGGCTCAGACATACTTCTTTTTGATTCATCAGGTAATTTTATTACCAGGTTTGGAAAAAGCACCTTAAAAAAAGAAGGCATCATATGTTGGTATCACAATGTTGCGGTTGACAACCAGGAAAACATTTATGTTACGGATATACTCGGAAACAGCATCCAGAAGTTTAAAAAAGGTTCAAACAATTAACGAAAAAGCACCATGCAGTTAATTGCCTGCTTAAAACCAGCACCGCTATCATCATGTGGCTTTGTTCTTATCTTCAAATAAAAGATCCTGACAACACAAGTTACATTACATTGTAAACCTTATGAAATTAAGCAAACACGTTTTTGAATTTGAAGACCTGTCCTGGTTTCCGGATACCATCCGGCTAAGCATGACCGACTACCTGCGATACGTACTAACCATACTAAATTTTTATGAGCCTATAACACCTTTACTTATTGAAGGATTACATCAAACAGCTTCAACCCGGATAATTGATTTATGTTCAGGTGGCGGTGGAGCTATAGAACAAATTAAAAATAACCTGGAGCAACAATCCAATAGTAACATACAAATTATTCTTACTGATAAATTTCCCAATAAAAGCGCTTTTGAATTTTTAGCTGCCAAAACGAAAGGCAGTATATCATTTTCAGATATATCGGTC
>CAXSIE010000017.1:12694-25496 GCA_964237295.1 uncultured Flavihumibacter sp.
AGAGGGGTCAAGAGAGGGGTCAAGAGAGGGGCGCCAGCCGGGTGGTGTTCGACGCCATCCTGGAGGTGCGCGGCGCGGTCGCGTACGCCACCCTGGCGGTGCTGCTGATGTTCCTGCCGGTTTGAAAGGATTCAGAACTATTTTTTCAGGCTTCCATCATTTTAATAAAAGCGCTGCAGCTTCAGTAATAAAAAATGCAGTGGATGCCAAATCAGGGGTCGGGATTTTTGATGGCGGTGATAAAAACATATTTGTTATTCTCGCTATTTCACTCCTTCATCCGATAGCTTTTTTCTTATTAACACCATTTTTTAAGCCTTTCAGATTCTCAAGGATTTTTTTTACATACCTGATCCCGATAATTCCCATTTGTACCATCTGGGATGGCATTATTTCTATCACCCGTTTACATAAACCAACCGAACTTTTAAATATAGCCCAACAAGTGGATAATGAAAATTACATCTGGAAAGCAGGCAAAATTAAAAATAAGTTAGGAATGCATGTAGCTTATTTAATAGGATATCCACTGCAAAGAAACCAGTCTTAAATTGACATGTAATTACGTATTGAATTTTTATGCTATAAGGAATGTGATGCTGATTGGCTCTTACAAAATCACAAGTCATTTAGTCTATTCGCATTGTATGTATATTTGTTTAATGATGCGGGTTATTTAACAACTAACGTTAATGTTTCAATTATGAAACAAACAGAAACACTTGTTGTTGGCGCAAGTATCGCAGGTTTGGCTTCAGCTTCCTCTTTGCAAAAGCAAAACATCGGGTACATCGTTATTGAAAAACAATCACAGGTTGCAGCGCCCTGGCGCAATCATTATGACCGCCTGCATCTGCACACCAACAAAAGGGTTTCAAACCTGCCTTACAAAAAATTCGACAAAACAATACCACGATATCCTTCCCGCCGGCAAGTGGTAGACTATTTAGAAAATTATCAACAGGAATTTAATATCCATCCGATCTTTAACACAGAGGCAAAATGTATAAGGAAAGAAAATGATTATTGGATCACTGAAACAACCAATGAAACATTCAGATCGAAATACCTTATAATGGCTACAGGCGTTTTCGGTAAACCCAAACCTGTAAACTTTAAAGGAATGGAAACCTTTACCGGCAGCATAATGCACAGTTGCGAATATAAAACCGGTAAAGATTTTAAGGGACAAAAAGTATTGGTAGCAGGCTTTGGAAACTCAGCTTGTGAAATTGCAATTGATCTATATGAACAGGGCGCAATTCCTGCTATGGCTGTTCGCTCGCCAGTAAATATAATACCAAGGGATATTTTGGGTGTTCCTATACTGGAAATAAGTTTATTGATGAGCCAACTTCCACCCAAGATAGCCGATGCCATCAATGCCCCCCTTATGCGGTTGCTGTTCGGTGATATCACTAAGCTTGGACTGAAAAAAATGCCGTACGGCCCATTCGAAGAAATACAGAGAGACAGGCATATTCCTGTACTAGACATTGGTATCATCAAGCACATCCGCAAAAAGCACATAACTATTTATGGAGGCATTGACCATATCGAAGACAAAACAATTTATTTTTCAGAAGACAGGCAAGAAGATTTCGATGCTATTGTTGCCGGAATCGGATATTACAGTGATCACACAAAAATTGTTGATGTTGACAAAAGCCGTTTTGAAGATTTAAATCTAAGCATCCATAAACAAAAATACTTTGGCAAAGATGGTTTGTATTTCTGTGGATTCTGGATAGGTGCTACAGGACAGATCCGGGAAATAGCCTCAGACGCACAAAAAATTGCAAAAGATATTGCCGAAAGAAGTTCCCCTGCATAAGATATTGTTGAATTAAGGGATAGCGTAGGTAAGCAGAGGTTATAAAAACCACTTGCAAGCTCAACGCTTTCCTTCAATTCGTAATTTCATGTTAACTTAACGCTACATTAAATATGCTCTATTAATTTGAAATTATATGGTTGATTTCTTCAATGAAAAATGATTGCAACATGAGACTAACATTTACCCTCTGCTTTTTTTTATGCCTGGCAACCGCCAAAAGCCAGCTTCTTACATGGAATCCACAATTTCCAAATGATGCATCTTCCATTACAATAACTGTTGATGCCACCAGTGGCAACAAAGGATTGATGGGTTACACCAGTACTGTTTACATACATGCAGGGGTAATTACCAACCTAAGCACATCACAAAGTGATTGGAAGCATGTAACCACTACCTGGGGTACTACTACCGCTCCGGCAGCTACCGCCGCGGGTACTGACAAATGGTCTTTCACTATCAATAATCCCAGAGCATACTTTTCTGTTCCCGCGGGAGAAACCATTATAAAAATAGCCATCCTTTTCAGGGATGCCGCAGGTAACAGGGTACAAAAAAATGCCGATGGCGCTGATATGTATGTACCTGTTTACGCTTCCGGTTTCAATGGCATACAGTTTACCCGGCCTTTCATAAAGCCTACTTATTTCATATCTCACGAAGCTGTTAATGGCGGCATTGGTACCGCGGTTCCGGTAACTGCCACTGCATCCGGAAGCGGCGGAACGTTAAACTTATATTATAACGGCACAAAAATAAGCGGACCTGTAACCGGTACCAATACCGTTAGCGGCACCGGAACTGCGACTGTTAAAGGAAACCAGCAATTTGTAGCAGAATATATCAATGGAGGCAACAGTTATTATGATACGGTCAATTACTATATCACTCCTGACATCACTACAGCTCCGTTACCTGCGGGCTTGAAAGAAGGAATAAATTACGATCCGAATTGTACCACAGCCACATTGGTATTATATGCACCCAATAAAAACAATATAGTGGTGGTAGGCGATTTTCCAGGTAGTAACTGGGCTCCCACACAACAATACCTGATGAACAAAACACCTGACGGTAAGTACTACTGGCTTACCATTAACGGCCTTACCGCAGGTACTGAATATGCTTTTAATTACAGGGTTGATGATTCTATATACATAGCGGATCCATACACCGAGAAGATACTGGATCCTCTTAACGACCCATACATATCCAATACAACTTATCCAAATCTGAAACCTTATCCCGTTAATCATTATGTATCGGCTTCGCAAAATGGCATTATGAGTGTTTTACAAACTTGTCAGCCCGCATATAACTGGCAGGTAACCAATTTTACCAAGCCTGACAAACGTAATCTTATTACTTACGAGCTTTTAGTGCGTGATTTTGGAGAACTCCATAATTATCAAATGCTGATAGATACTATCAGCTATTTCAAACGCCTTGGCATCAACGCAATTGAGCTGATGCCTGTAAATGAGTTCAGCGGCAACGATAGCTGGGGATATAACCCGACCTTTTATTGCGCTCTTGATAAATATTATGGCCCTAAGAATAAGTTTAAAGAATTTATAGACTTATGCCATCAGAATGGCATTGCAATAATTCTGGACGTAGTATACAATCAAATGGAGGCAGGTATTGCTCCACAGGGCAAATTATACTGGGATGCGGTAAATAACAGGCCTGCAGCCAATAATCCATGGCTTAATATCGCTGCACCGCATCCTTATTTCCCTTATCAATACGATCTGAACCATGAGTCTGCAGCAACGCAATACCTGGTAAAACGCAGCCTGCAATACTGGTTATCCGAATACAAAGTGGATGGTTTCAGGCTGGATGCGGGAAAGGGATTTACGCAAAAATGTACACAGGTCAATGATATGTGTCCTGTTGCCAATGGCTCTATTGAAGATTATGATGCAAGCCGGGTAGCTAACCTGGAACGTTATTATGATTATGTATTGTCTGAATATCCGAATTCCTATATGATAATTGAGTTTTTAGGACAGCAAAGACAGGAAGAGCAGGAATATGCCAGCCACGGATTTATGTTGTGGGGCAATAACAATAATACATACAACCAGGCTACCATGGGTTATGACAATTCCAATCTGTCAAAAATTGTTTATAACAGCAATGAAGAAGGATTCAGCACTCCGGCGGAAATGGGCTATATGGAAAGTCACGATGAAGAACGTTTGATGTTTAAGAACCTCGCTTACGGCAATAGTTCGGGCAGCTATAGTGTAAAAAACCTGGCTACTGCCCTGGAAAGGCAAGCTGCTGCCGCGGCAGTATTCTTTACCGTTCCGGGTCCTAAAATGATATGGCAGTTTGGAGAAAGGGGCTACGACATTTCTATTGACGCAAACGGAGGCAGGGTTTCTCCTAAACCGCCTTATTGGGAATACATGCAGGATACCAACCGCCTGAAATTATGGAACGTTTATGCTAAACTGATCCGTTTGCGCCTTCAAAACCCCGCTGTGTTTAACAGCACTGCTTTCAGCTACGACTTCTATGACAATAACGGATTGTTTAAGCGTTTTCAAATTGCCGATCCGAATGCGGGTGGTATGAAAATGACTGTAGTGGCGAATTTTGATGTAACAACACAAACACGAACTGTTAATTTTCAATCAGCAGGTACCTGGTACAGCTTTTTAAGCAACGGCACCGGTTCCGGCCTTAATGGCGCTCAAGGCTCTACGGTGAACATTGCACCTGCAAATCAAAGTATAACATTACAGCCGGGTGAATACCATGTTTATATAGACAGGCAGGTTATCCTGCCCTTAAAACTTCTTTCCTTTACCGGCAAACGCAATGCCGCTTCCATTAACCTTAACTGGCTTTCTGATAATGAAGTAAATGTGAAGCAATTCGAAATCGAGCGTTCCCTCAATGGAACCGATTTTAGTAAGATCGGTGTTGTGGCGGCTATAAATATTCTGACGCAGCAATCTGTTTATACTTATTCGGATTACGGCCTTGTTGCAGTGGAATCCAGTCAAAAAATTTACTACCGGTTAAAGATGACTGATATTGATGGAGATTACAACTATTCAAACATTCTGTCATTTGATCCTTCTGCCGGCAGCAAGGGGTTTTCACTTTATCCCGATCCTGTAAGCGGCGGTTCTGTTTATATGAATATTCCAGAACCTGTTCCATCAAAATACAAGATCAGGATAGTAGATGCAAATGGCATGGTTTATAATAAGTATACTTTACAAAGAATCGGTAACGCTGAACCGTTAAAAGTAGATGTAAGTAAACTGAGAAGTGGTGTTTATTTTTTAAAAGTAGAAACCGCTACTAAGTCTTATGTTCAGCAATTTGTTATTCAACATTAACCATGTGATTGTTGGTGATATCTTTTAATGCTGATTATGCCAACCTGCCAAACATGTAATTAAATCCTTACTCTACTTTTAAAATAACAGACGGTCTTGTAAGATAAGGCCATTTTTTCTTGCTGTTTAAATAAACATCCATGAGGTCAATTTCCTGGGCTTTTGTCAGATGACGGTTTAACATGTTTTGTGTCCAGAACATAAATTTTGTTTCAGGAAGGGTAACCTGGGCTGTTGACGCAGGCGCAGCAGTATTCTGTGCATTTATTTCAGGATTCAGGTGATTGAACAACCCGGATGATACATAAAAAACCCTGTACGTAGCCATCAGATCGGCAGTATTTAAAATAGGTTTGGAAGCATCTTCTTTAGAATAATGATATACAACAATATTAAAAGATATAGGCCTGATTACGGGTGTTTGCATGTATTGTAATACGGTAACTTTTTTGGAATCTTCCCTATAGCCTGCAATGCCGGATTCATCCTGAGATGGCGCTTTTTCTTTATAGGAAGATAAGGACGATTTCTTGGTTAATGTTATACCATGTTGCGCATAAGTAGCGATGGATGGTGTAGCTATCAGTTCGTCTAGATTATTTACCAGTTTAAAAACTGCATTATTTTTGTTTTTTTCGGATATTTTACTTTTATACAAGACATATATCAACTCAGACAGGTAGTCATTAATTAATTTTACCGATAACCGGCTTGATCTGTAAACATGCATGCCATAAACATTTAATTTATTGAGCAGGTTGTTTATAGCTACTGCAGCAGTATCATTGATAAGAGTTGCTTTAACGGCATTGGTCAAACTATCGGTATAGGTCATAAACAATTTGGCCTGTAACGAATCAGGAGTCAGGTTCTTCTCGTGTTCAAGGTTAAAGATTTCCCGGTTGTTTTCAGGAACCTCCGGAAAGTTAGGAAGTTTGGGTGTATAACTTAGCTTTACACTTTTACTATCAATCAGATCCGGATTAAGGGCTAAAAACAATTCTATCGCATCAGGGCTATAGGTTATATCCTTTTCCATTAAAATAAGCCTAATATAATTTTTTATTTCAATGGATGTATCACTCCTTTCATGCTTCTGAAAAGCCATGTAAATGTCATCAAGCTTACTGCTTAATCTTTGATCAGTTAAAGTGAAATAAATATTGCCGAGGTTCAGGGGCAGCGCTCTGAGCCCTCGCCCGTTACGGCCGTTACCATATTCAAATGCTTCTATCCGGCTGTATCCATAATTACCAATAGATGTATCTACAAAAGGAACCATTCCCTGTGTATTGGCTTTTACACGTATCACATATCTTTTACCCGGTTCCAGAACGTTTTTATATAAATTCGTATCCAGTAAAAAAATGGTGGAAGTAATAAGCGTTTTCCTGAATGTAATCGGATTGTTGATCGCATCTGTTACGCCCTGATTGGCATACATTTCCCTGATCTCCAAATCGTAATTATAGAAGTTACTAATTACTCCGCAGGCTGCTCGCGGTGGCATCCAGGTGAAAACTACCGGTGAGGCTGGCTGTATCCTCGTAATACCCGAGGTAATGTTTAAATTATTTACCGGCTGGATAAACTGGGGAGCAGAAGATTTGCAAATGGTGAAATAAGCGCATCCTATCGTAAGGCCAGGGGAAAAATTGAAATCAGTGCTGAAACACAATGAGTAAGTACCTTCTGGCAGTTTATAATTCACCCCGTCCGTAAGATCGGACAAACTAATGCCATTAAATAATAACTTTCCAGGCATAAAATCTCCAAACATACTGGCAAGCTCATCGTTTGTCAATACCCGTGCTATAGAACTGAATGGCACCTTCTTTGCGGTTGATCTATCCCTTAGTGAAATAGAAAATGAGCCGGGAGCAGTACGCTCCAGTTTGGCAAATACCTCTACATTACCGCTACTGCCTGGTGGTGTACTCATTATAGTTACCCGGATAATCTGATTACTGCTTGTAATTGTTTGAGCTAAAAAAGGACTTACAGTGCCAATCACTTGTGGAGTTATGATTACATCCTGTGCATATATGGAATGCATCATTATAAATACTGTAAAGAAACTAAACAGGATATTTTTTAATGTACCAGTCATAATGTGTTTTTTAAAAACTATAATTATAAGATATTCCTCCGGCCAGATTTTTAGTTGTTACCGAGTAAGAAAATGTTGCTTGTTTGATAGCGTTACTGATAGCATTATTATAAGGAGTGAGTACATAGTTGCCATACATACTGAACGAGTGATGCTTTTCCCTGTAACCTACATTAATGGAATAAGTAAAATTATGTTGTCTTTCCGGGTCGTAGTGATTTAAAAACATGCCAATGTTGCCCTGGACCGTTAAATTCTTCTTCTTTAAAAATTGTACGGATGCACCGATTGTAGCTCCATAAGAAACATATAAAAGGCTGTCTGCCCTGAATTGGTTGTACAAGGTATTCAATGAAAAATTTAACGGTTTGTTTATAAATCCCAAATTATAAGTTAGAGAAGCAGACAGGTTTTTATTGTTAGTGGTTACATAGGCAAAAGTAGTGGGAGTTTTATTTTTTAGATCTGATAAATTTATATTGCCACTGATAACCTGAATGGTATACCCTTTTGCAAAATTATAAGTGGGCGAGAAGCTGAACTGTGATATCTGTTGCTTTAAAAGGGGATATGTATTTCTGAGTGCATCAGAAATATGCACAGCTCCTTCTTTATTTATTAAATCGTAGCCGGAATAATTTACATTAACATTAAAGTGCGTGCTCAGCATGGTGTTAACATTAATTGTACCTACCCATGCATGCAGCTCGGCATTTTTATTTTTGTTCAGGTTGTTATGCTGTTCTGATAAAGACGCAGACACGTTTAACTTTCCCTTAAAAGCCGAAAGCGTATTAAGCAGTGAAGCAAGTTCAACATCATCTATCAGGTAAGGAGTACCCAGTGTTATAAAATCAGGCGCTACCCTTCTGTAGTGCAGCGAGCTGTTAAAAAACCTGCTGTTAAAAGACAGGGATGACTGGCCGGCATAACTAAAAATACTGCTGGAATTCAGCACCATCAAATGATCGTTTGCACTATGGTATAACGACTTGATAAAACCCGAGTTGGGTAATACCGATGAATCAATGAATTTGGTATCTACTGCTTTAAAGCCGATGTCCTGGGTCAGGCCGCTTGCCGCCATATCTCCTGTAATGGAAATCTTTTTTAAAATTCTGAATTTGAATGAAGCGCCCAGTACAGAATTTTCGAGTGCCGGAACTTTGCTTAATGAAGGATTGTTTGTGTTTGAATGTGCTGAAGTGGTATCATCTTTAGCGTGAAAAAACGACAGGTCAAAAAAGTTGTTGGTATTTCCCACACCAATTTTAATACCGTAACCAGTACGTGAATACTGTAATGGCTGGTATTGCAGCCGGGACGTATCTTCATCAATTGCTTTATTGATTCTTCCGTAAAAAGCGGTAAAGCGAAATATGCCGGGTTTTAAATCAAGCCCTACTCCTCTGAAGCTTTGGCCCTGAAAAGTAAAAGGTGAAAAATATACATACCGGTCACCAAGATATAAAGTAGCCCATTTATAAGTTGGACTTATTCCGAATTGAGAATATGTATAAGTTTTCCGGTTGGAGAACTGCGTTACAATAAACGATACCGGGAGAGAAAAGTTCCGCTTGCTTAATACGAAGTTTCCATTTGTGTTCCACGAAAAATGCGGACGTGAGGAAACGGATTCGTTAGATGTATAGAAATTAGCAGAGGCCCCTATGTTCCCACTCGCAGTAAAGGGGTCCTTATTTGTATTTGACAGGTTTTGTGCCCTTAAAGGATGCTGGCAAAAAAAGCAAATTGCTCCGCAAAACAGTATGATTAGTCTGGTCATATAGTAAATTCAGGGGTATAATCCTTTTATAGTTTCAATGGGGGACAACAGCTTTACTACGGATTAATATTGCAATACCAGTTTAATAGTTCCCGGTGTGTATGCCTGGTTTATTATAAAATTAAGACTATAATTAATTGAGTAGTGCTAAACTTTATAATTGTAATTGGAGTGGGTATCTGATCTAAATGTAATATAATCTGCGTTATATTGAAAGAGTATTTGAAAGTTTTTTTTAAATTATACTGAATCAGCAATCAATGTGGTTAACCTAAGAAGTTTGCAGCTTATTTATATTTGAAATTACATTTGTTTAAAGGCCTTAGTGCCCTCCTTGTAGGATGCCTTAAAGTGTAATTCTTAAGTCAACAACATTGAATCAGTAATCAATAAGTTTAATAGTTATAAATGTTTGTATTTACCTGTGCAGAAAATATTACTCCCTGTTGTTTCCGGAAGATGCCTTTGTTTCGCCGGTATGAAAATCATACCAAAGATTGAACTCCTTAAATTTGCATCCTTTATAATGTTGCCGGGCTTTAGCTTCAAATTCTTTTTTTTGCAGAAGCCATTGCTCCGGTGGAATAAAATGCATTTCACTGGTTTCAACATTTAAAGTTGTACCGGTAATAACTTGTAACTGTAATTTAAAAAGCTCCGGTGTCAGATCAAGGTCTCCTTCTATGTTCCAGATGCGCACGGTACTGTCAAAACCTGCTGAAACTATTTGTCTGCCATTAGCGCTGAAAGCGGCACTTTTTACTGCCTTACTATGTTTCATCGGAAGCCCTATCTGAAAACCGGATAGTGTATCCCAAAGCCGTGCAGTTCCGTCATCACAGGCAGTAAGAATCATTTTACCATTTGGCTCAAAAACAGCATCATTTACGATGCCCAGGTGTTTCATAGATGTGCCGTATTGGTTTCCTGTTTTTACATCCCATTGGCGAACCAACCCGTCTTCACCGGCAGTAAGTATTTTAGTGCCTTCGGTATTTAAAACGGCACTCCTGATACCATCTCCAAACTTACCATAGGAACGAATTACAACAGAGGTCTTTTCATCATATAGTATAGCAATACCCCTTGCGTTTGCTATAAGTACCATTAGTCCGTCAGCACTGTAAGCGGCATTAGTAAGGGGAACCTCATCATAAGAAAAAAACTTAATCAACTTTCCTGTAATCGAATTGTATTCCCGCGCGCTCGCATCACAAACAGTTAAAAAATTTCGTCCATTAGGTTTAAATACCACCTTTTTTACTTCAGCCTTCATCCTCAGGCTAAAAATTTGTTTCATTGTTATTGCATCCCACAGACGCACGATACTATCATAACTTGCAGTAAGGATTTTTTTCCCATCCGGACTGAAACATGCGCTCATTACTGCATTGTCGTGCCTTAAAGATGGGCCTGATTGCTTTCCTGTTTCAGCATTTATCACACGTGCTGTATTGTCAAACCCGGCAGTTAATATTTTTTGCCCATTCCAATTAAAGCTTGCACCGAATAGCACATTGTTAAAACGTATAAGCGTGTCTTCTGATTTTTTTATGTTTGCGATACGCCAAAGCCTTGCCGTACCGTCTCCGCAGGCAGTAAGTATGTTGTTGCCTTCTTTATTAAATACTGCCTCGTACACAATATTTTCATGAAGCAATGGAGCACCGATCTGCTTTTGTGTTACTGCATTCCATAAACGGGCGGTATGATCATAACCCGCAGTAAGTATTGTTTCTCCGTCAGGGCTGAAAACAGCTTTGTTAACCCAGTTGTCAAGCTTCATAGCATATCCGACCTGCTTCCCGGACAGTGCATCCCAGGTACGGGCAGTGCTGTCGCTGCTACCGGTTAAAATTTTTAAGCCATCGGCACTGAATACTGCGCATTTAACAGTTCCGTCATGTTTCATGGCAGGAAAAACCTGTTTCAGGGTGGCTGCATTCCATAACCGGGCACAGTACTATCACTGCATACCGTTAACAATTTCTTGCCGTCGTGCCGCAAAACTGCATTATATACTGCACTTCTGTGTTTCAATGAAGCACCCTGTTGCTTCAGTGTTGACAAATTCCATATCCGGGCAGTACTATCGGAGCTGGCAGTTATTATCCACTTTCCATCTGAACTAAAGGCAGCATTGAACACCGCACCTTTATGATTCAGTGAGGCACCGATCTGTTTTCCGGTTGCAGCGTTCCATAGCCGGGCAGTGCTGTCATTGCTTGCGGTAAGCACCATTTTCTCGTCTGCACTGAAAGCAACGCTTGTTACACTACCATTATGTGTCATAGACAGACCCAACTGCTTGCCGGTACGTACATCCCACAACCTGGCAGTACTATCATAACTTGCTGTAAGCGCTTTATTTCCTTCTTTATTAAAAGCAACCCTGTACACAGGCTTGGAATGAGAAAAAATATTGTCCAGTATCACATGTGGAAGAAAAGGCTGAACGTCTATCAATAAATTCCGGGTGAGGTTTCCATCTTCACTCATGGAAACTGCTTCTGCTGTTAAATGCAATGATCTCAGGTTGTCTTTTTCTCTGTCTGCCTGGCTACTGTACCAGTAATTTCTTGCAAGCTGGTTGTGGATCTCGATGCTCTTCTTATAAATGAGGTAAGCAAGAAAACCAATTACTACACCGGCAACAATTGCTGAAGCGAATAACAGCCATAAATTTCTCAGTTTCTTTAAACGCTGTTTTTCATTTTCTTTGATAATTGTTTTCCATTCTGTTTCACTGCGGAGGAGGTAATTTATACTATCATGATAATCCGAACTATAACGTAACGCCCAGTCCCCGGAAGGATGGAAATTATAGTACCATTCCAGCAGCTCATTAAGCTCATTTCCTGTTAAAAGGTCCTTTTTATTTTCCTGATGCAGCTTTGCAGCTTCGGTTAACCGTAAAAATATTTCACCTGATACGGCTTCCTCATCTACCCATTCATTGAGTGCGCGCCACTGGCGGATAAGGCTTTCATGAGAGATGTCTACCAGCATGTCGTTCACGCCTTCCAGTTTCGAAATAAACAGGAATGACCGACGGTCTTCAATAAAAAAATTTAAAAGCCTTAGCAACTCATCCTTATTTACGCCTGTAATGAATGCCAGTTCGCTCAAGCGGACCGGGCGCCTTATTTTACGGCCGTTTTCATCGATGGCGGTCAGTGCCTGAAACATTTTTTTAATAACCTTCAGTTCTTCGTCCGATACATTCTGCAGGGCTTCATCAGCATGAATGGAAAGTGCTTTGTCTATTCCTCCAACACTATTATATCCCTGCAGATCCAGTTCATTTTTCTTATCGGCACCTATTTCCCTGTCCCATATCCGCATCAGGATGTGTTGCAATAAAGGAAGTTCATCTTTTACGATCTGAACGTCATTCAACAATTTTGCAGTTAACGAAGGATGTATACGTTCGTTATACAATTTAACCGGACCCTCGATGGTATTCTTTAATTGCATCCTGTTCAGGCGGGGAACTATAAACTGGCTTTTGTTCATTGCTTCCGGTAATCCGTAAAACCTTGTGCAGTCACCAATGAAATCCGAGCGCATGGTTAAAACGATATACATGGGTATGTCGGTTTGCATTGAAAGCTCGATCAATGCATTAACAAAGTATACCGCTTCGTCTTTTTTTTCTACTTCTTTATTATTAAAATAGAACATTGATGATGCTAATGTCAAAC
>CAXSIE010000018.1:0-6874 GCA_964237295.1 uncultured Flavihumibacter sp.
TTAACCAGGGTTTTTGATGCCGTTTTTTGAACAACCGGAATGTTTTTCTCAAACGGGGTTGACTGAAAATGATTATCCATTTCATGAGCGCCCTTAAGCAGGAGTTCAAAGTTTCCATAACCGATTGTCAGGGCAATAGATAAACCGATAGCGCTCCAGAGTGAATACCTTCCACCCACCCAATCCCAGAATACAAACATATTGGCAGCATCAATTCCAAACTTCGTTACTTCTTTTTCGTTTGTTGAAAGCGCTACAAAATGTTTGGCAACAAAAGCGGGATCTTTTGCTGCATCAAGAAACCAGTTACGTGCAGTGTGTGCGTTCGTCATTGTTTCCTGTGTAGTAAATGTTTTGGAAGCAATCAGGAAAAGCGTTTCTTCCGGATTCACTTTTTTCAAAGTTTCTGCAATATGCGTTGCATCAACGTTTGATACAAAGTATGCTTCAATGTTTTCATTTTTATAGGGTTTCAATGCTTCGGTAACCATTAAAGGCCCCAGGTCACTGCCACCGATACCGATGTTAACAATATACCTGATATTTTTTCCTGAATATCCTTTCCATTCGCCACTATGTATGGATAAGCAAAAATTTTCTATCTGTTTCAGCACTTTTTTCACCTCGGGCATTACATCCTTGCCGTTTGCATACATGGGCTTGTCTGTAATATTTCTCAAAGCTACGTGTAATACCGGCCTGTTCTCCGTTTCATTGATCACTTCTCCGTTAAACATAGCTGCAATGGCATCACTTACTTTACATTCCGTGGCCAGTTGAAGCAGCAGCTGCTTTGTTTGAGTGCTGATAATGTTTTTGGAGAAATCAATCAATAAATCTTCTTCATTAAATGAAAACTCCTTGAAACGATCCGGATTCTCCTCGAATAATTTACGCAACGTTATTTTCTTCATATCATTTTCGTAATGATCCTTTAACTGATTCCATGCCGGCGTATTGGTGAGCGATACTTTTGGTAACATATTGAATGAATTAGTAAGTGACGAAAAAAGTGAACCTTAAAATATTTTATTTTTAAATTGAAATTCCGATTATCCTGAAATAATGTGTTGCATTTAAGAGTGGTTTCTTTGGGTATTCCCGGAGATTTTATAAGTACTAACCTGTATTTTATTTTATATTATTACCGATTAATTTTTTAATGTTACAAGGCTTCTTAAATTAGTATTGCAATACCAGCATTTATTATTCCTTTAATCTTAAAAATCTTAAAAGCAGCCGGATTGAAAACGCCCCGTTTTAAAATCTATAAGTATCCAAACTTGAATATTTCGTATGATGTTTTAGCATTCGTTTAAAAATTATTTGTTTTAGTGTAGGCAATCGTAAAGTGCAGGGCTGCTGGTGTTAAGCAGCCCTTTTTTTATTTTAAAAATGACTGTTCTCTTTAATATCACATGAGTGCCTGAATTCCGAAGCCTGCTTATCAATTTAGTATGCTTGTTTATAACAATACTTTGGAAGTAGTTTCCTTACAATATAACTGCCCGAGGATCGCAATGGTTCTTCTCACCATTTCTTCTGTAATGCCCAGATGTGTTACAATCCTTACCTGGCTTGCAGATACTGCCAGTGCCAGCACCTCTTTCTTACCGATCTCTTCCACAAAACTTTTTGCTGTAAACCGATCATGCAGTTCAAAAATAATGATGTTGGTTTCAACCGGCATGATAGATTTTACAAAATCTTTTGTTAGTAATACCTCTGCAATTTGTTTGGCATGCAGATGATCCAGTTCCAGCCTTTTAACGTGGTGTTCCAGCGCGTAGATACCGGTTGCCGCCATATAACCCGCCTGGCGCATTCCACCACCAAAAACTTTTCTTATTCTTCTTGCACGTTTTATAAGATCCGCAGTACCTATCAAAATACTACCTATCGGGCAGCCAAGCCCTTTGTTCAGACAAATGGATATGGAATCAAAAACTTTTCCATATTGAAGCGGTGTTTCACCATTTGCTACCAGCGCATTGAACAAACGGGCGCCGTCGAGGTGTAAAGCAAGTTTATTGGAAACGCATACTTCTTTTATCTTTTCTATTTTTTCAAAATCATAACAGCTTCCACCGCCTCTGTTGGAAGTGTTTTCCAGGCACACCAGTGAGGTTCTTGCCTTGTGAACATCGTCCGGATTTATTGCAGCAGCTACCTGCTCGGCCTGTATCCTGCCGCGGTCGCCATCAATCGTTCTAACCTGTGCGGAAGAATTGAAAGCAATGCCACCGCCTTCAAAAATATATACATGCGCGTTTTTTTCACAGATCACTTCATCTCCGGGTTGTGTATGGCATTTAATAGCGATCTGGTTACTCATAGTACCGCTGCTGCAATAAATAGCCGCTTCTTTACCAAACATTTCCGCGGCAATTTCTTCGAGCTTGTTAACAGCGGGATCTTCACGAAACACATCATCTCCAACCTCGGCATTCATCATGGCGGTAAGCATTCCGGGTGTAGGCTTGGTTAAGGTGTCGGAGCGGTAATCAATCATTATTCGGTGTATGAGGTTTGAGTTATAACGTTTAGGGTTTTGTGTTGCTATGAAGCCCTGAAGTTAATAATGAATTAATTAAGTTCTTTACTATAAATTTACAAATATTTATTTCCCATCAACAAATGCATCGAGCCACACTCACTTTTAAATTCATATGAAAAACCATCTGACCTTTTGTTTAGCAATTATATTATCAGCGGCTGTCTTTTCCGCCTGTAATAACAAACGTGAAGGTAAACCACGTGTGTTGCTTTTTAAGAAGACCGTCGGATTTCATCACTCTTCTATTCCTGTCGGAACAGCAGCCATTCAAAAACTGGGAACCGAAAATGGTTTCGATGTAGACACTACAGAGAACGATGCACTGTTTACCGATTCCGTTCTGCAAAATTACTCCGCAGTAATCTTCCTGAATACTACCGGTAATTTATTTAATATTCAGCAGGAAATTGCTTTGGAAAGATATATCCAGGGTGGCGGAGGTTATATGGGAATTCATGCGGCGGCGGATGCTGAATACGACTGGCATTGGTACGGCCGGCTGGTAGGCGGATATTTTGAAAGTCATCCCAAGATTCAGCAGGCTACGCTCAACGTTCTGGATAAAGATAATATCGCTACCAAGCACCTTCCTGCCAAATGGATAAGAACCGATGAATGGTATAATTATAAAAACCTGGATTCTAATTTAAAAGTCCTGATCACTATTGATGAAAAAAGTTATGAAGGGGGCAAGATGCATAACAGCCACCCGATGGCCTGGTATCATGCTTTTGATGGCGGCAGGGCTTTTTATACGGAGTTCGGGCATACTGATTCAAGCTATTCGGATCCTTTATACCTTAAACATGTTTTGGGTGGAATTCAGTATGCGATAGGTGATAACGACAAGATTCAATACAGCAAAGCCACCAGCCAGTATCCTCCTGATGAAGACAGGTTTACCAAAACTGTACTGGCACAGGGCAACTTTTATGAGCCCACAGAAATCAGCGTGCTTCCCAACCTGGATGTACTGATCAGCCAGCGCCGCGGTGAAATTTTGTTGTATAAAAATAACACCAAACAAGTTAAGCAGGCGGGCTTTCTGAATGTATATTGTAAAACCGTTGTAAACACAAACGTGAACGCGGAAGAAGGATTGCTCGGCATAAAAGCCGATCCCGACTTCGACAAAAATCATTGGGTGTATGTTATGTACAGTCCGATTGACACTTCCGTAAACCGCTTGTCACGCTTTGAATTGAAGAACGATTCCATTGATAACAAGTCTGAAAAGATCATCCTGCAATTTTATTCACAGCGTGAGATATGCTGCCATACCGGTGGGTCGGTTGCTTTTGGTCCGGACAGAACACTCTATGTATCGGCAGGAGACAACTCCACACCATTCGATGAACCGAATCAGCCATTCGGGAGCCACGGCTTTGCACCATTGGATGACAGGCCCGGGCATATGCAATACGATGCGCGCAGGTCTGCCGGTAATGCCAACGACCTGCGGGGAAAGATCATGCGTATAAAAATTAAAGATGATGGTTCCTATACTATTCCCGATGGTAACCTGTTCCCAAAAAATTCCACTCTGGCAAGGCCGGAAATCTATGTAATGGGAGACAGGAATCCCTACCGAATATCGGTGGACCAGAAAAACGGCTTTGTATATTGGGGTGAAGTAGGTCCGGACTCAGATAAAGACAGCTTCAGCACAAGGGGCCCGAAAGGTTATGATGAGGTAAACCAGGCCAGGAAAGCGGGCTATTTTGGCTGGCCGCTTTTTGTAGGCAACAATTATCCTTATCATGAATACGATTACGAAAAAGGTATATCAGGTCCGGCTTTCGATCCTGACAAACCGATGAATAATTCCAGGAACAATACCGGGTTAAAAGAATTACCGGCTGTATCGCCTGCATTTATCTGGTATCCTTATGGGGTTTCTCCCGATTTTCCTGACATGGGGAGCGGGGGCAGAACAGCCATGGCCGGACCTGTATATTATCCGGATATGTTTCCGAAAGAAACCCGGTATCCTGATTATTTCAAGGGTAAATTCTTTATGTACGAATGGATAAGAGGATGGATAAAGCCTGTAACGATGCTGCCTAACGGTGATTTCGATAAGATGGAACCGTTTATGGAGCACTCAAAATTTTCGGCTCCGGAAGATATTGAAGTAGGACCGGATGGCAGGCTGTATGTGTTGGAATATGGAAGCGGGTGGTTCAGTAAAAACCCGGATGCGGCGTTGTCTAGAATTGACTACAATAGTGGAAACAGGCCGCCTAAAGTTGGTCCGGTTACCATAAATCAAACCTCCGGTTCTTTACCATTTAAAGTAACCGCGTCCGTAGAAGCTAAAGATCCTGAAAAAGATAAGCTTACCTATCACTGGAATTTTGGAGATGGCTCTAAAAAGGAAACCCTCACTTCCTCGGTTGATTATACTTACAACAAGGCAGGTGATTATCTGATTTCTGTAGAAGTGGAGGACGACAAAAAAGCTTCTTCAAAAAGCGAATCAAAATCTTTATATGCAGGTAATTCAACACCGGTAGTGGATATTGAATTGAAGTCCAACAAGAGTTTTTACTTTCCCGGCAAGCCTTTATTGTACAATGTAAAAGTTGATGACAACGAAGATAAATCTGCCATAAACCAGCAAAATCTCCGTGTGCTGGCGGATTTTGTTGAAGGCCGAGATAAAGCTGCCGTGCCACCGGGGCACTTAACCGTTTCTGAAACCGCTATGGGGTATAACCTCATGATGGCTAATGATTGTAAATCCTGTCATAAAGTGAACGAAAAATCTATCGGACCATCGTTTACACAGGTAGCCATGAAATACTACAAAGATCCCAAGGCATCTTCCTACCTGGTTGATAAGATCAAAAAAGGCGGTTCCGGCGTTTGGGGTGAAGTTGCCATGTCAGCACATCCTGATGTTCCGCCCGGCGACCTGCAACAGATAGTTAAGTATGTGCTATCCTTAAGCGGAGCGGCCGAAAATAAAAAATCTTTGCCCGCTTCGGGAAGCATCATGGCAACTGCTGCCGATAAAGGGTTTTTATACCTCACAGCCAGTTATACTGATAATGGTGGTTCCGGCGGTTCCAAACCATTAACTGCAAAAAAGACGCTGGTACTGAGAAACAGTAAAATGGCAATGAGAGAAGTAAGGAAGGCAGAAAACTTTTCCAACCTGGATTCTGCGGGAACAAGATACCTGGTAGCGCCCAGGGGCACGGGCAGCTTTTTAATAGACAGCGTTGACCTGACAGGAGTAAAAGCGCTGAATGTGTCTTTTATGAATGCACTTGCCTTAAGCAGTGGATATAATTTCGAATTAAGATTGAATGATGTCACCGGCCAGAAAATAGGCCAGGCCGAACTTGCGCCTGCGTCAGGGGCCAAGAAAACCGGAACGGTAACAATACCTGTTGCCGGTATTGCGGATGCTGGAATGCATAACGTTTACCTGGTTGTTAAGGTAAAAGACCCGGCAGAAACGGGGAAGTTGTTGTTGCAGGGGCTGCAGTTTCAGTAATTAAATAAGGAAAAACCTGGCGGAGCTTACCTGCTTCGCCAGTTCCGTAAATCATAAGATCTTCAGGATCTCACAGGCAAGCTGACCTAAAACTGCACATAAATTCATTATACGGTTTAAACAGCCTGCCGGTAAACAATTTAATGCCGCCTGCCGGCAGGAAGCAATTAAGGCTTTCCACCACTTATCAACGTACCACAATAGAACGGTCAATTTATTGTAGGTTTGTCGCCCCATAAACAATGAACTGTGCGTTTAAAGAGCTTAGAAATTAAAGGATTCAAGAGTTTTGCCGATAAAACGGTAGTACATTTTGATGAAAACATTACCGGCATCGTCGGACCGAACGGATGTGGAAAAAGCAATATAGTGGATAGTATCCGATGGGTTATCGGAGAACAGAAGATCAGTCATTTACGCAGTGAAAACCTGGAAAGTCTTGTGTTCAATGGTTCCAAATCACGTAGTGCCAGCGGCCTGGCTGAAGTAAGTCTTACTTTTGAAAATACGCGCAACCTCCTCCCAACGGAATTCAATATAGTTACCGTAACCCGGAAATTTTATAAGAGTGGTGAAAGCGAATACCGCCTCAACGATGTAAGCTGCCGCCTGAAAGACATCCAGAATCTCTTCATGGATACCGGCATCTCAACGGATAGCTATGCTATCATTGAATTAGGGATGGTGGATGATATTATAAAAGATAAAGAGAACAGCCGGCGGCGCATGCTGGAACAGGCAGCAGGGATATCCATTTATAAAACGCGTAAAAAAGAAGCCAGGCTAAAACTGGATGCTACCCAGCAGGATCT
>CAXSIE010000018.1:6884-9012 GCA_964237295.1 uncultured Flavihumibacter sp.
TCGAAATAAACAACCAGTTAAAAACCCTGGAGAACCAGGCTAAAAAAGCGGAGAAATATTACGAAATAAAAAAAGATTACCGCGAAGTAAGTATCGAGCTGGCTAAAGCCGCCCTGGAAGGATTCAACACCACCTACCGCAACCTGAATACACAAACAGAAACTGAAACGAATCATAAGATTGAGCTTGAAGCCATCATTGATAAAGAAGAAGCCGCCCTTGAACATGACCGCCTGGCATTTATTGAAAAAGAAAAAGCCTTGCAGCATCTCCAGCACGATTTTAATGAGTTGATACAGCAGTTGCGTACCAAAGAAAATGAAAAGAATCTTGCTTCGCAGCGCCTCAATTTTCTGCATGAGAAAGAAAACAGTTTGCAGGAATTTCTTGGAAAGAGCCGGTTGCAGCTCAAAGCACAGGATGAAAGTATTTCCTTTACCCAAAAGCAGCTGGAGGAAGAAAAAGAAAAGGCTGCAAGCCTGCAAGAAATACTGGATGAAAAGAAAGTATTGGTTCAAAGCAAGCGTACCGTATTTGACCAGGAAAGAAAACAGGTAGAAAGCCTGCGAAGTGAAAACCTGCACATTCAGCGAAACCAGTTTGAAGCGGAAAAGCGGGTAGCTGTTGCCGATACCTCCATACAAAATCTGCAACGTACGATCACCCAGGTGGAAGATGAAAGAGAAATGCGCGAAAGCCAGTTGAAACAACTGGAAGAAGACAGGTCAACGAAGACGGAGCAACTGGAGGTTAAAAAATCAGACCTGCATCAGTTGCAGCAACATCACGAAAAAACCAAAGAACAGATACTGCAGGCACAAGGCGAACTGGAGAAATTACGCCAGCATTTAGCGGAAGAAAACAGGAAACTGGATTCAAAAAAAAACCAGCATGCGCTGTTGAAAAATCTTATAGACTCGATGGAAGGTTACCCGGAGAGCGTTAAGTTCCTTCATAAAAATACTAACTGGAATCATACGGCACCCATCCTTACAGATATTATTTATGTTCAGGAAGCATACAGGGCCGCTGTAGAAAATGTGCTGGAACCTTACCTCAATTATTACGTGGTTAATAACCTGGAAGAAGGCATGCAGGCTGTGCACCTGCTTGATAACAACAAAAAAGGAAAGGCCAATTTCTTTTTGCTGGATAAATTGAATGGTGAAGTATCAAATGCAGGCCCGATGCATGTTATACCGGATACTATTCCTGCAATGCAGGTTATTGAAGTGGATGAAAAATACAGGAAGCTTGCTGAAAACCTGCTCGGCAATGTTTTGATTGCAGAAAATGAAGATGCTCTTGCCAACAGTAATGGAACCGTAGTGCTGGAAAAAACAGGAAAGTACGTAAAAGGAAAGTATTCCCTCTATGGTGGCAGCGTAGGTATATTCGAAGGTAAAAAAATCGGCCGGGCTAAAAATCTGCAGAAGCTGCAGGAAGAGATCCTGTTGCAGGAAGCAATGGTGAATGAAATAAAAAAACAGATACAGGACAAACATAATGAAGTAGTACTTTACAACGAACAGTTAAAAGAACATGCTATCAGGCAGGCACAAACGGAGATCAATGCATTGACCAACCTTACATTTTCCTTACAGAATAAAATGGAAAACCTCCACGCACAGCAAAGCACCTCACGCAACAGGCTGGAAGAAATGCAATTGAACCTGGAACGTACCCATGCTTCCATTGACGGTACCCGCAAGGAATTAAACGGACTGGTAGTATTGATCGGGCAAACGGCGGAAAAACTTACAGCTGCCGAAAACAATTTCAGAACTGCTGAGGCTGAATTCAACAACGCCAATATTCAATTTAATGAATATAACCTTCAGTTGACAAGGCAACAAAGCCGGATCAATTCACTGATGCAGGAAGTGGAATTTAAAAATAAACAGATCCATGAGCTGGGCCATCAGATTGAAAATAATGCATCGCAGCTCAAACAGGCTAAGGAAAGTATTACAGAAAATGCGGCTGTCCTGGATGTTGTGGAAGAAGCACTGGTGGAATTGTTGCATCGAAAGGAAAAAGATGAAAAAGTATTAAATGAAGCTGATCAGGCTTATTATAATCTTAGAACTGTATTAAGTGAAAAGGAAAGTCAACTGCGGCATAAAGT
>CAXSIE010000018.1:9022-19179 GCA_964237295.1 uncultured Flavihumibacter sp.
GTCGGAGCACCGGCTTGGTGAAATCAAAGACAAGCTGAATGAATTGAAGTTGCACCTGGCAGGCATGAGAGAAAGGCTACAAGTGGAATTCAGGATAGACCTGAATGATATCATTGACCAGCCAAGATCGGGTACGGTTCCGGTGGAAGATTTACAGGAGAAGAGTGATAAGATGAAGAAGAGACTGGAAAATCTTGGTGAGATAAACCCTACTGCTATAGAAGCTTTCCTGGAAATGAAAAAAAGATATGAATTCATACTGGAACAGAAGAACGACCTGGTATCGGCAAAAGAAAGTTTACTGCAAACCATTTCTGAAGTGGAAACAACAGCCAACCAGCAATTCCTGAACACTTTTAATAAAGTGAGGGAAAATTTTCAAAAAGTGTTCAAGGCTTTGTTTACTGAAGAGGATACGGCAGATATGATTTTGGAAAATCCGGAAGACCTGGCTGAGACCGGTATTGATATTATCGCCAAGCCCAAGGGCAAACGTCCTTCTTCAATCACCCAGTTGAGTGGCGGAGAAAAAACGTTAACGGCAACAGCGCTGCTTTTTGCCATTTATCTTATCAAGCCGGCGCCTTTTTGTATTCTGGATGAAGTGGATGCCCCGCTGGATGATGCCAATGTTAGCAAGTTTACGCAGATGATCCGTAAGTTTAGTGATGAGAGCCAGTTCATCATTGTAACGCATAATAAAATGACAATGAGCAGTGTTGATGTTATTTACGGAGTTACCATGCAGGAGCCGGGGGTGAGTAAATTAGTGCCTGTTGATTTTCGGGGGTTGAATTAGTTCGTTGCAACCTGCGGCGGATTTTTTAACACAGAGGTCACAGAGGAGAAACACAAAGAACGCAGAGCAAACCCTCAGCGGCCTCTGTATTTCCTCTCTCTGTGACCTCTGTGTTAAAAAAAATGACTGAACACGTTGATTTCACTTCTCGAAAACCAGCATCGGATACTCACCCTTTAACCCACAAAGTTCAGGGTCTCTCTCTTCTTTTTTATACACCCAGTTAAGGATCTGTTTCCCGAACAACCAGGGATGAATATAATAACGCATAAACGGCACGCTGAGCGAACGCCATACTTTTAATTGATAGGGCGGCAGGTATTCCCGGAAATAGGAAGGTTTGTGCGTATAAAAATAAAGCCTTCTTTCAGCCCCCGCGATATTGAAAATTTTTCCGATGGCATCCAGTACACGGTTTTTAATAAACACGAATCCCCGGAAAGGCAACATCCAGAAATTCATCCAGGCTGAATGCTTGAACCAGTCGTACACAACCACGCCTTTTCCATTCACAGCCATTACACGGTACAATTCTTTGATGGCTGTTACCTGCTCGTCTTTAGGAATATGGTACACGGTATTTAAAGAGAGGAACCCATCCATCACACCATCTTTAAAAGGCATATTGGTCATGTCTCCCATAATAAAAATTCCTTTATTACCCAGCTTTTTTCTGGCTTCTTTCAATGCCTTAAACGAAAAATCGAGGCACACCCGGTAAGTGAAACTGGCGGAGTATTTTAAATACTCAGGAAACTGAAGCGCTCCCGAACCTGCATCAAGCAGGTACTTTCCGGAAGGATTTAAATACCTGCTCACACGTTCATGACATTTTTTAAGATAATCCCTGGATACTTCTCGAAGGTCC
Organism: uncultured Flavihumibacter sp.; assembly: GCA_964237295.1. Lineage (GTDB taxonomy): Bacteria > Bacteroidota > Bacteroidia > Chitinophagales > Chitinophagaceae > JADCRZ01. The sequence goes on from CAXSIE010000018.1 coordinate 10,690, forward strand.
TCATAAATCAGGGCATCTTCATAATCTCCTGTTTCATTTTCATTCCAGCCTTTGTCATCATAAAAGTCTTTAACCTTTGTTTTGTTGGCATCTAAAGATTTTTTTATGATTCTGTCTAAAGAATCAACAATAGCAAGGTCTTTAATAAGGATCACTATGTCGTTCACAATAGGATAAATATACCCTCCTTCTATTGACTGTAGACCTTGTTTTACAAAATCAGTCAAGGGTATCCCATCAGCGCGCCATAACTGGTTATTCATGGCTTTTTGGTGGAGCATCTCCATTTCATTGTTACTAAGTAACCTGAGACCTGATCCTGTTATGGGGCATTTAAGCATTGAAATCCATTCCATTGTATGAAAACGTTTAATGCGTGCGGGAATTGTCTTAACTGCGATTTATGTGAATTTATAATCATGGCTGCATAACATCACATCAATCACAGTCAGGATTTTAATTTGCCGATCTTACCATTACCACCGGCAAGATACACCGACGATCCGTTTTTAGCTTTACGGCAAACATGAAAGCTTTCACCTGAAATAAGCTTCCAGTGCATGCCTGAATCCATTGTGATGTCAACACCGGAAGTGCCGCAGGTTATGAGCTGCTTTTGATTTAAAAATTCAACGCACGACCTGTATCCATGCGGGGATACAAAAGGCGCTAACCAGGTTTTACCGCCATCTTTAGAAATAAAGCAATTATTTGTTATAACGGTATCCTTCGCAAAATCTCCACCCACCACTACCAGGTACTGGTTTGTTTTCCTGTTCCCTTGATTCCGTACAGCAATGGAATTGGCGCCCGTACTGCCTGTACCCTGAATGATGGGTAATAGTACAGAATATCCGGAAGTCAGGTAATGAGACGAGCTGCCGCCGCTTATAAAACAGAATTCTTCATTATAAAGTTTCCTGATATTTGTCCCGCTCGAAGCAAAGCATGCTTCACCGCTATCAGCCGAAGGAAGTTTACCAACAGCCTTCTCTTGCCAGGTTTCTCCCTGATCGGATGTTGTTGCCAGAAAGAATTTGCCATTGATCGGGTCACCGATAACGATGCCGTTTTTATTACTGAAAAATTCCATGGCATCGAGAAACATACCGCTTGTTATATTTTCGTAAACAGTTTTCCATGTCTCTCCGCCATCAGTAGTTTTCAAGATAACAGCAGGCGCTGCAATGGCCATTATGATGGCTGTATCTTTATTAAAAGCTTCTATATCACGAAAATCTTTTTTCTCAAAATCTTTAACGATCATCCAATTCCAGTTAGCTCCTCCATCCAGTGACCTGCCCACCCTTCCGTTACTTCCGCTTACCCACACCACCTGGTCATCAACAACACTTAATCCGCGTATTGAGGTTGATAACCCTTTCGTTAAGATCTCAATATGCTGCCCCTGTAGCGTGCAGGATAGTTTTATGAGAAGAAGTAGTAGAAGGGTGTGTTTCATTATTGGGTATGGGGTATGGGGTATGAGGTATGAGGTAAATATCTTTGCTGAAGATAAGGATAAAATTATAAAAAACCGGATATGCCACATACCTCATACCCCATACCCCATACCTCATTCCCGAAGTTACTTCGAGGTAATGATACTGATCGTAAGCGCAACAATAATAGTATTGAATAAAAATGAAAGAACGCTGTGTAATAATACCATGTGGCGTATTTTCCTGGAAGAAATGGTTGCATCAGAAACCTGAAAGGTCATTCCTATAACAAAAGCAAAATAGGCAAAATCGAGGTAATCGGGTTTTTGGTTGCCGGGAAAATCAATGCCTTCCGTAGAATGACCGATTTTTTGATCGTCATCATCATAATAAAGATGCGCATAGTGAATGGTGAAAATTGTATGCAGCAAAATCCACGACAAGCCAACACTTATAAGGGATACCAGCTCATGGATATTTGCATTGATAAATTTTTTATCACTGCCTTTAAGCAATATTGCTATTCCGAACAAACTTATCAGTACAGATAATAAAATGATAAAGAGTATCACCGTTCGGCTTGGATCTTCCCTTTTTGCGAGCAGGTTGATTTTGTTGTCGGGGATGTTAAAAAAAATAATCCAGATGGTAATGATTACCCATAAACTGAAAACATCCCAACTCATCATGATCCTTGTTATAAGTCTTATATGGATCCAATCAAATATAAAATAAGATAGTATCCCGAAACAAAGTGCTATCAGTAATCTGTGAACAGCATCCAGCTTGGCGAGGACGATGCTGAATTTTGGGAAAAATGTTTTTGACAAATTATGTTATTGAGTTTACAAGTTAATAATTAACGAATGAATTACGGTGCCGTTAAAATTCCAGGTGAGCCCTTACAGCAAAAACACTCACCGGCCCGCGGTCTTTATTATAAGCCGGATTGTTGATGAACTGGTAGTCGAATGTTGCCCATAATGAATTGGCCAGTTGAGCCCGGTAATAAAATTCAATAATTTCTTCTTTGCCATAATTTAATGTGCCATCACCAATGATAAAGCCATATAAGCCTGCCTGCAAAAATGCCTGGTGACCCGGTGAAATTACACCGGCAATTCCAATGTTATCGTCTGCACGTTTCCAGGAACTTCCTTTGATATTGATTCCGAGGCTTGCGCTCCTGTCTATTTCAGTATATGCCCAGGTTGCCGTTTTACCATCGTTCCAGCTTGCACGTATAAACATACCGGCCTCTTTTGTAAGGTCTTGTTCGGCATTTATTCCAAAACCATATTTTAAACCGCCATATTTTTTCCATTCCCGGTCACCGGTGTATACATCAAGACTGCTGCTGTCACCTATCTTCACTCCAGTAAGTGTTTGCTTATAAGCGGGCGCCTGGCTCAGGGAATGAAATCCTAACAGCCTGAGGGTACCCGGTAATTGATTCATTTTCCAGCTCTTTTCTATTTCAAAAGTTTCTGAGTGGGCTTTATCTATTTTCCAATCCATTTTTGGGCCGTTAGCCATTTTAGGAACTACCACACTTGAAAGTCTTATTGCCCAACCGGGTTTGATTAGTTCCAGCACTATCCCGGATGTATACCCGCGTGTATTGGCAGGATAATCCCAGGCGGCATTGCTCATGAGCGACCAGTTCAGGAATTGTACCCTTGGATCATGTGCATATTTGTTGTTATCATAAAAGTCGGAAATCGCAAACTTGCCTGCGGAAATAGTAATACGTGAAGCGGGCCTGCTGCCCGCTAACTGGTTAGCTTCGGAAGCATCCTTTTGATAACCGGTATTATTAAGTGATATATCCTGCGTTATAAATCCTCTTGCAATATAAAGGGTAGGTGAGGGGTCGCCGATCCTGAAAGTTTCTCCATTGGGAAACCCTGCTACTCCCTTGGTACTACTGATTCCTGAGCCACCTGCAATCTCACCGTCTATATAAATGGCAGCGCCTTTCCATAACCTTCTTCCAGCATAAAGCGTTGACGTTACTGACAGCAAAGCTTTTTCACCTTTATTGATCAGGCTGTTTTGTCCCGAGTATAACGCTTTAAACTTGGGGTGACCCTGTTTGATAGCTGTTATCTGAAAATGATAGCTCCAGTTTTCCGGTTTTGCTGAATCCTCTTTTTGTTGCGCCCTTACAATAAGTGTAATGGAAACACAAAGAAAAAGGAGTAGCATTTTTTTCATTCTACAAATTATTTTTAAGCATCTGACAGGTAGCGACCGGATAAGTTGATGCAAATATATATGGATAAGGATGTTATGTAGATATGTTCATAGTTAATGCAATGCTAAAGGAAATCCTTGTATGGCTACCGGTAACAAAAGAGGTTACCAGCCATTGACCTGCATAAAAGGAACCTAAGGCTTTTATAATATTCCAGTGTCAAATTAAATTTAAAGTGACGCACGGTCTTTCTGCGTTAAAAAAACGCTTCATCCCGATGCCCGAAAGAATGACCTGTCATTAATTAGCGCAGGTCGTCGGAACAAAAAGATAAGGGTCTATGGAATATTGTTTTTCGATAACAATAGGGAATGTACACAACTCAATATGAAGAAAACAAGCTCCGGACCTTATTTGCCAGAGATGAAGCTTTTTGCCGGAAACATGTTTTTCGATTGTTCCCGGAAGGAGCTTATCCAGCAAACCATTCCGGCAGGCTTCTTCGAGTCGCTCCGTGTACGAAAGATGCTGATTTAAGTCATAGGAATTATTTACTGCCAGCTGCCGGCGGGAGATTTTAGAATAGGTTACCAATAAAATTTCCTGTTGTAAAAAATGCGTTTTCATAACATTGATTGATCACTTTTCCTGGTATAAAAGTATTAAAAGTTAATGCCTGCGTCAAGAGTAGATATACCTAAATAAATGTTATTTAATCATAAACTAATTAGATACGGACCCGGTATTTAAAATGCGATTATTACTTCATAAGAGTATTTAGTTATTATAACAAAATTTTAGAAAAAAATAACTTTAAAAATTATGGATAATGAATAAAATAATATAAAGAAATCCACAAAATGCCTGATTGGCATAATATTCGTTTATGCAGAAACTTACAATGTTAATTAGTATTCAATAATTTATCATCTGATCACTCTATGAAAAACTTGACTCTGGTTGTCTGTAGTTACGTATGCACAACCGTATGCTTACTGAATTTTTCAGGTTTAAAAGCCCAGACTCAGACTGCCCGTTACATTTCAACGGGCTACAATTCAAATGCTTTTTATGAATACCTGCCACAGGCTTACTCTTCTGAGTCTCAAACCTATCCGCTTCTTGTATTTATTCACGGTGTGGGAGAATTAGGAGATGGAAGTCCTTCTTCACTAACAACTGTTTTACGTAATGGCCCGCCAAAGCTCATCAATGAAGGCAGTTTTCCAACTACTTTTACTGTAAATGGACAGGTATTTAAATTTATTGTAATATCACCTCAGTTCCTTGGCTGGCCTTCCGCAACCGATATTCAGGGAGTTATTGATTATGCGGTAAGAACTTACCGGGTCAATACTAACAGGATCTATCTTACAGGCCTTAGTATGGGCGGTGGGGGAGTCTGGGATTATGCCAGTTACAGTTCTGCTTTTGCAAACCGGCTGGCGGCCTTGCTGCCGGTATGCGGAGCTTCAGGTCCAACCCCTGAAAAAGCACAGGTAATAGCCTCGGCCAATCTGCCGGTTTGGGCCACACATAATCAGATTGACGGTACCGTTCCTCCCGAAAATACCATTGGGTGGATCAATGCGATTAATTCATCATCGCCTAAACCGACAGTGCTTGCCAAAAAAACTATCTTCCCTGCAGAAGGACACGACGCATGGTCTGCTACCTATACTACCAGTTTCAGAGAAAATAACCTCAATGTGTATGAATGGATGCTGCAGTACCAAAGAGGCACTTCACAACCGGTTAATCAGTTACCCGTTGTAAATGCAGGCAGCGACATCACCATCACGCTGCCCACTAATAATGTGTCTCTTGCCGGTAGTGCAACTGATCCTGATGGAAATATTGTCAGTTATAGCTGGGCAAAGATATCGGGACCTGCACAATTCACCATTAGTAACAGCACTGTTACCAATCCTGCAATCAGTAACCTGGCGGCAGGAACGTATACTTTTCGCCTGACTGCTGTTGATAATGGCGGTGCTTCAAATTACGACGATATAATTGTTATAGTAAATGCCGCCCCTCTTCCGGGCGCGTCTTTACCTGGCAGGATTGAAGCGGAGAATTATACAACCATGTCCGGCGTTCAGTCAGAAACAACATCCGATGCAGGTGGTGGAAAGAATGTTGGCTTTATAGATTCCGGAGACTGGATGGATTATACAGTGAGTGTTGGTGCTGCCGGTACTTTTACCGCAAACTTCAGGGTGGCATCCCCTTATACTGCGCAACAACTGCTCTTGAAAAATGCTGCAGGCACTGTTCTGGCAACTTTAAATATACCGCAAACAGGCGCCTTTCAAACCTGGACAACCGTTACTGCTTTAGTAACATTACCGGCAGGTAATCAAACCCTCAGGGTTTATTCCGGAAATGGCGGCTGGAATTTTAACTGGATGGAGTTCCTGACGGGTAACCAACTCCCTACAGGCGTACCTATTCCGGGTAAAATAGAAGCCGAAAATTATGACGCGATGAGTGGGGTTCAGTCTGAAAACACCTCGGATGCCGGCGGTGGTAAAAATGTTGGCTTTATTGATACCGGTGACTGGATGGATTATATAGCAACCGCAAGTTCTGCAGGAACCTATACGGTTAACTTCAGGGTTGCATCACCTTATACCGCCCAGCAACTCCAATTAAAAAATTCATCAGGAACGATACTGGCAACAGTAAATATTCCTCAAACAGCCACTTTTCAAACCTGGACCACCGTTAGTGCTATAGTAACATTGCCCGCCGGTACCCAAACGTTAAGGGTTTATTCAGGTAACGGCGGCTGGAATATTAACTGGTTCGAATTTGTTTCCGGTGCTCAAACACCCTCCGGTACAGCCATTCCGGGTAAGATTGAAGCGGAAAATTATACTGCCATGAATGGTGTGCAATCTGAAACCACATCAGATGTGGGCGGTGGTAAAAATGTTGGTTTCATTGATACCGGCGACTGGATGGATTACTTTGCAACCGTAAGTACGGCGGGTACTTATACAGTCAACATTAGAATTGCAACACCCTACTCATCCCAACAATTGCAGTTAAAGAACGCTTCCGGAACGGTGCTGGCAACCGTTAATATTCCTCAAACGGGTGGTTATCAATCGTGGAGCACGGTCAGCACTACCGTTACATTACCCGCCGGCAATCAGACACTGAGGATCTATTCGTCAAATGGTGGATGGAACATAAACTGGGTTGAATTTGTTGCAGGTATGCAGGCTCCGACAGGAGCAGCGATTCCGGGTAAAATAGAGGCGGAAAATTATGATGCCATGAATGGTGTCGGCACAGAAACCACCTCGGATGCCGGTGGTGGAAAAAATGTTGGATGGATTGGAACCGGCGACTGGATGGATTATAATACTACAGTAGCAGCTTCAGGTAACTATACTGTAAATTTCCGGGTGGCATCCGTTCTTTCAGGCCAGCAACTACAATTAAGAAATGCATCTGGAACTGTGCTGGGTACCCTTAACATCCCTTCAACCGGGGGTTACCAAACATGGACAACAGCATCAATAGTGGTAAACCTTTCGGCAGGCTATCAAACCTTGAGAATATACGCTTCAAATGGTAGCTGGAATATAAACTGGGTGGAATTTGTATCAGGAGGAACCCTCACTAATGCCAGCACTTCCCGAAGTGTGCTTTCAACAACCGAGCAGGAATTATTAACAAAAGAAACATTTGGTATATTTCCTAATCCGGTTAGAGACAGGTTTTCGTTAGAGATGAATAACAGCCACCTGGGTGCAATGGATATTAGGATCGCTGACCAATCGGGCAGGATTGTTAAAACATTTAAGCTGGAGAAAAACCAGCCGGCATCCCGGAATAATTTATTGATTAACGATTTGGTACCTGGAATATATTTTATGAAGGTGCAGATTGGTGGCTGGAGTGAATCCAGGAAGCTTATAAAGATGTAATAGCCGCCCTTAATAACTACAAAGGAAAAGCCGGAGTGGAGGAAGATGCAATACAGAGAAACTCCTCTGTGTTGCCTCTTCCTCCACTCCGGCTTTTCCTTTGTGGTTAAAAAAAACATCCAAAGACTTGCCAATTAGGTTATAAACGCTACCTTAAACGTTTATATCATAAATTATGAAAATAAAATACTCCCGGGCAACGCTCCTCTTATTCACATTAATATTACTTGGTTACAGTAATGCCTATGCGCAGGAAAAAGCCAGCCGGAAAGATTGGGTGCAATTATTTAATGGTAAAGACATTAAAGACTGGATCGTTAAGATAAATCACCATGAGGTAGGTGATAACTTTGGGAATAACTTCCGTGTGGAAAATGGCATCATGGAGGTACGTTACGATAAATTTCCCGAGTTCAACGAACAGTTCGGACACCTGTATTACAAAACACCGTACTCTTATTACCATCTCGTTGTAGAATACAGGTTTGTGGGGGAATGGAGAAAAGATGCACCTGCCTATACCATTAAAAATAGCGGTGTTATGATCCACTCCCAGGACCCGAGGACGATGCCTAAGGATCAAAACTGGCCTATCTCTATCGAATTTCAATTGTTGGCAGGCCTCGGTGATGGCAAGTCGCGCCCCACAGGAAACATGTGTTCTCCCGGAACCGAAGTTATTTATAAAGGCAGGATGGATCCCAGGCATTGTATTGAATCAAGTTCTAAAACCTACGAGGGTGAACAATGGGTGCGCGCTGAAATCATCGTACTGGGCGATTCGCTAATCACACACATTATTAATGGCGACACAGTGCTGCAATATTCCAAACCGCAGATCGGCGGGGGAGTGGTAAACAATTATGATCCTAAAATCAAACAGGATGGCAAACTGCTGAGCACAGGA
>CAXSIE010000018.1:19189-25091 GCA_964237295.1 uncultured Flavihumibacter sp.
ATCGCCATGCAAAGCGAAGGTCAGCCCGTTGACTTCAGAAAAGTTGAAATCCTTAACCTGGAAGGATGTATGGATCCTAAATCCAAAAATTATCGTTCCTACTTTATCAAATCCGATGCTTCCAAATGCAAATAGCGTCAGCGTAATACTTAATGTTTACAATTTATGTTTCAACGATTATCAGCGTTACCCCTCATGCGGAATAGTTCCTGTCTGCTGCCTGTTGCATTTTTCATTTGTTTGATTTCCTGCACCACGCAACGTGCTTATAAAACAACTGTTGCAACAGACAACAACATGCATAGTAATTATGACGACACTACTTTAACTGTTGACAATGATCCTGCCGGCACCGTAATACGTTTCGGTAACCCTTCATTGGAAAATCATAGTCTTGATTGTGTATTGATTCCGGAGCAGCACACCTTAGTGGTTGAAGACAGGTACGGAATTGCATTTGTTGATGTAATCGCTAACAAGCTGTTGTTTCATCTCGATTACACGGCCGCGTATGCCGGTATGATGAGCACTTATTCCGGCATCAAGGTTTGGAGGGATGATGAAAACAACAAACTACATGTTTTGTGGGGAGCTGCTAATCCCAATAGTAAAAAATCAGTTATACTCGATGCCGCTTGGGATGGTAAAAAGGCCTCTATTGTAAACGCTTTTTCTTTTGAACCCGTGGCGCCATCACCCATGGCTTTGCCTAATGACATTGCAATACATAATGAAGAAGGCGAAACCTACCTGTACGTTGTTTTAAATGGTAACAGCCAGTTGGTGAAACTCAGGATTAGAGATAAAAAAACAATCTGGACGGCTAATACCGGGATGGCTCCTTTTGGCCTCGCGCTTACTGCCGATAAAATATATGTTACTAACTGGGCAGGCCCGGTTCCAGTTGACACCAGCAGGGAAACGGCCGGCATACCTTATGCAAGTGTTTACATAAATCCGAGAACGGGTGCCACAGCGCAGGGAACGGTAACGGTATTCAACCAGCGCAGTGGCGGCAAACTAACGGAGATCAATGTCGGGCTGCATCCTAATGCAATTTTATCAAGTGCCGATGGGAAATTTGTTTATGTATCCAACGGCAACAGCGATAATATTTCTGTAATCAACACGGCCAATGATTTATTTATTGATTCCATATCAGTACGTTTGAACGTGGATGTTACCTCATTTATCGGCGACTCTCCCAATGCTTTGGCTCTTGACAGTACAGGAACTACGCTTTATGTTGCCAATGGTATGGACAACGCAATAGCTATAATAAAACTCGGCAGCAATTCAGCCACGGGCGGAAAAGGAAAAAATTATACCGCCGGATTTATACCTACTGAAGCATATCCATCAGGTCTGGTGCTGGGTAACAATACTTTGTATGTTGCCAATCTTGAAGGGGAAGGCGCAAGGTCGCCGGAAAATAATAAAACCTATACTTCGCACCGCCAGGAAGCCACAATTTCCATTATCCCGGTACCTGATAAAAGTACGTTGCAGTCTTACAGCAAAAGGGTTGAAAAAGCTAATTTGGTTTTCAGGGGAAAGATAGCGCAGTTGCTTCCCAGACTTCGGACCAGGGCCAGGCCTGTTCCTGAAAGGATCGGTGAACCTGCAGCTTTTAAACATGTGATGTACATCATCAAAGAAAATAAAACCTACGACCAAGTAATGGGAGACATGCCGGACGGTAACGGCCTGAAATCGTTGTGCATCTTCGGCGATACGGTTACTCCGAACCAGCACCGGATGGCTAAAGATTTTTTACTGCTGGATAATTATTATGCTTCAGGCAAATCATCGGCTGAAGGGCATCAATGGACGGATGCCGCTATGGTGAGTGACTATGTGGAAAAGAATGTGAGGGCATGGTTCCGCAGCTATCCGCATGTGCAGGCAGATGCCCTGGTGTATAATAAAGAAGGCTTTATCTGGAACAATGCGCTGGACCATGGAAAGTCGGTGAGGATCTATGGTGAGGCCTGCGTGCCGGAATGGAAAGGGAACACCACCTGGAAAGACATTTACCAACTGTACCTGGATAAAAAACCATTTCAGTTTGAGAATGTTTCTACTATTTCAAGGGTACGTCCTATTATGGCTGCGGATTACCCCTGTTATGACGGACAAAAAATAAATGACCAGATAAGAGCGGATGCCTTCATTAAAGAATTACAGGCCTACGAAAAGATGGATGGAGATCAGTGGCCGCAATTGATCATCCTTGCTTTGCCCAGCGATCACACTGCGGGTATGCGTGAAGGTTATCCAACTCCGCGCGCCATGGTAGCTGACAATGACCTGGCGCTGGGGAGGATCATCGAGGCTGTTTCCCATAGCAGGTTCTGGGATTCCACTGCCGTGTTTGTAACGGAAGATGACTCTCAGTCAGGATGGGATCATGTATCCGGATATCGTACAACCGGATTGGTATTAAGTCCTTATTCCAGGCTGAAGAAAACCGTTCATACCAATTATAATCAAACCTGTATAGTACGAACCATCGAACAAATATTAGGCATCCCTCCGATGAACGCTATAGATGCAACGGCCTTACCGATGTTTGACGCTTTCACTGGAACATTTAATAATGCTCCATATACTTTCTTAAAGAACAATATTCCTTTGGATGAAATGAATAAAAGCGCTGCAACCCTTAGTGGTAATGCAAAAAAGTTTGCCGAGTTATCGTCTTCACCTCAGTTCGATCATGTTGATAAGGGTGACGATGACCTGCTCAACCGTATTATTTGGTTTTCTGTAAAAGGCAATGCGCCTTATCCGAAAAATATGACGCTTCCGTTGAAGTTGAGAAAGGATGATGATGACTAGCCGGATCATTTCAAATTTAAATCAGGGACCGACTTCATAATCTGTCGGAAGCATATTGGCCATGGCTCCGGATGCTGCCCAGTATCCTTCAAAAATCAAGCTTTGCGGATCGAGTAAAATTCCATTAGGATCAAAGAAAGCATTTTGTTCCTGCAGGTTAAGAACTGAAAATGGAGCCCCGTCAATGCCTTTGTTAAATAGATAATTTTCTGATGAAGATCTCTTCTTTTTAGTATAAGAGAGGTAGAGAAAATTTTTAAAAGTTAACGCAAACAAACCTGGCTGATCTGTTCTCTTTATCACACTGGAAGAAGCCAGGGTATCCCTGGATAACATTTGAATTGTTTTCGGAATGCTGAATTTTCTTTGCCATATCTCAATCGAATCCATCGTTTTTGCACTTGTAGCAGTAACTAAATTTCGCAACCTGTTTATAGTAAATTGTATATAATCATCCGTTGGACGGTCCTTATTGGGCATCCGGGTTAAAGTATGCATTATAAATCCATTGGCCTGTAATGTGTTTGCAGCGGCCGCACGAAAAAAATGCATACTTGATCCGGCATAAGCATCCAGTCGATTTTTCTGCCAGCGTTTTCTTCTTGATTTTCCGCCTTCTAATTCTTCAAAGAGTGCCTGGCCTTCGTAATAACTTAATGATGGTCCTGAAATAGAATTATTGCAGGTAAACCTTCTTAACAGAAACTTTATTTTATATCCCAACGCCTTATTTTCTATCAGAAGGAAATCATCTGTGGAAGCGTTTAAAACATTAGTGGTCTTGTCAAAATCAAAATAAATTATTTCAGGGTTTAAAATTTTACACAGCGCTGCATTTTCCAGTCTCCCGATAAATACCCTTTTAAACATTTCAAGATAACGTTGCCTTAATTTATCCGGCAACACTATAACCGGAGGTAAGTTCGTAGCTTTCCTCACAAGCCGGATATGAATATTTTCTTTGTTGGAATTTATTAGCAGGGGAAAAGAGAATGCCTCATAACCAATCATGGAAATAACCAGCTCATACTGGCCCGGCTTTACATCCGAAAGCAGGAATGTACCATCAGATGCGGTGCTTGTTCCTTTGGTAGCATTACTTAAAAAAACGGTCACCCCAATCAAAGGGATGCTATTACTACTGTCTGTTATGCTTCCTGAAACCGAAAACTGTGCAACTGATATGGTTTGAAATAGCAATAAATTAATTAGCAAAACATTCAAATGGGTGCAATTGCCATGAAGCTTCATAATTCATTAACTGTTGTTTAAATAGCTATATTACGAATCATTCGTAATATTACGAAAAATTCGGAAATCCTGTTGATACTTTCAGTTTTTTTGAAACCACTTACACTTAGTGAACATATGAATAATTATAGCAAATTTATTTGAAATGGTGTAATGCTGAGTTAAGCATGAAATGTAGTATGAATGCCGTCAACCCTCAACTGTAAGGAAAGCAGATTCGCAATGATTGCTGATAGCAAATGTGTCAATGTTTGATTAACACATAACAATAGATAAATATAAAGCCGGCAATCATCTAAGAGAATGCATGTAGCTATTAAAATAAAAGCTTGTTTAAATAGTGTTAACATAAAAACCTGATTTAAATCAGGTTTCTTTCAAGGGTGAAGTACTACTTTTAATGATCCGATAGCAATGAAGAATCCATCCATTATCCAATATTGATAGGAAGACTATCAAAACCAATATTCTCATGACCCGTTAAAAATCTTATCCTAAAAAAACCGGCAAGAGCTCTTTTTTTAAAGACTGAAGATCTCTTATGAAAAACCCCCGCGTAACACGTAGGGGTTTTTTGTTAACCTGAATATATGTTTACTTCAATTGACGTATTTGATACCAGCCGTTGGATAATTTTTAGAAACTTACAAAATTTAATGTTTTAATCCAATCCGCCCTTCCTTATAGGTGACCGTGGTTCCGGCCAGGCTCCGGGAAGGCCTGTTCTTCTGTCTACAGGTAAAACACTTTTGTCACGGGAGGTTTTAGCAGGATCTTCGCAAGCCATATAAGCAAGGATGGCGGTGAGAATGGCATTGCTGCGCAAATCATCAAATACAATTTTGTCATAAGTATCCCGGTTGGTATGCCAGGTATAGGTTCCATAAGACCAACTGGTAGAACTTAAAGAAAAAGCGGGGGCGCCCACTGCAATAAAGGAGGCAAAGTCTGAACCGCCACCACCGGGCATGCCGGGGAACCTGGTTTCAATCTGCGACCGGATATTTGCAGGTACTGCTGAAAGCCAGCGGCCCAAATAATCGTAAGCGTTTAAAAAACCTTGTCCGGCAAGATTCACTACCCTACCTGTTCCGTTATCCTGGTTAAAAACCACCTGTACATTTTTAACGATCTCAGGATGATCTTCTACGAAAGCCCTGGAGCCGTTTAACCCTTCTTCTTCGCTACCCCAATGTCCTACCAGGATGGTTCGTTTAGGATTCGGATATAATTGCTTCAGTATCCGCATAGCTTCCATCATGGTTAAGGTGCCGGTACCATTGTCTGTGGCGCCGCTTCCACCATCCCATGAATCGAAATGTGCTGAAAGGATCACATATTCATCGGGTTTTTCCGATCCTTTTATTTCGGCAATGGTATTAAATGTGGGAACAACGCCCGACTCTTTGGATTCAGTACGTATACTGATCTTGGGATTGTTACCGGCTTCCTGAAGGCGGTACAACAAGCCATAGTCTTCCAGGGAAATATCAATAGTTGGAATCTTCTTTGTATGAGCATCGAAAATTTTATTTACTCCGAAACCTGCGGACCAGTTACACATTACAATTCCTGCCGCGCCTGCTTTTTCCAAAGCAACGGGAAGGGTTCTGGCGGTATAGCCGGTTTTACTTATTCTTTTGCGCCATGCTTCAGTTTGAAGGGTTCGGTCTGCTTTCATTTTATCGAATGACTCTTTCGTAGCAAATTCCTGCCAGTTATAATCAGGCCTTCCCGTAGGTTGATTCATAGAGATCATTACAAATTTCCCTTTCACATTCGGAAGCCATTTCTGAAAAGCGGTAGAATA
>CAXSIE010000019.1:0-2886 GCA_964237295.1 uncultured Flavihumibacter sp.
ACATTGCCGACACTACAGTAACTTTTGGCGGGAAAAGCAAACGCGCTATTGCTGTTAATGGCCAGATCCCAATGCCTGCACTTACTTTCACTGAGGGCGATACCGCCGAAATCTGGGTGCATAATAACCTGAAAGAAGAAACCTCGCTTCACTGGCATGGCTTGTTTCTGCCTAACCGTTATGATGGCGTGCCCGGATTAACCCAGATGCCCATCAAGCCTGGCGCAACTTATCTCTACAAGTTTCCTATCAGGCAGCATGGCACCCACTGGTACCATAGCCATAGCGGGTTGCAGGAACAAATTGGAATGTATGGCGCCTTCATCATGAACAAGAGAACCGAATGGGATATACCGACTGTTCCTGTTGTAATCAGCGAGTGGACAAACATGAATGCGCAACAGGTAGACCGCCGGCTTCACAGCGCTACCGACTGGTTTGCGATTCAAAAAGGCGCCACTCAAAGCTACAGTGAAGCGGTAAAATCAGGCAACTTCAAAACCAAAGTTACCAATGAATGGAAGCGGATGACCGCCATGGATCTTACCGACATTTATTATGATAATTTTTTATTGAATGGTGAGAATCAAAGCCGGCAACCTCAGTTCAAAGCCGGTGATAAAGTGCGCCTTCGGATAGCCAATGCCGGTGCCTCCGATTATTTCTGGCTGAAATACGCCGGTGGCAAAATCACCGTGGTGGCAACCGACGGCAATGATGTGGAACCCGTTGCAGTAGATCGCTTGATTATCGCTGCTTCCGAAACTTATGATGTGGTAGTAACGATCCCTGAAAATAAAAGTTATGAATTTCTGGTAACACCGGAAGACCGTACGAAGTATGCTTCCCTGTGGCTGGGTAGCGGAGAAAAAGTGGCCGCTGCCAAAATGGACAGGCCGGAATATTTTGCCGGTATGAAGATGATGAATGAAATGATGGATATGCGGGGCAATATGATAGAAATGCAAGGCATGAAAATGCAAAACCAGGTAATGGATATGAATACGGTAATGTATCCCGAGATCACAGGTGCTGAAAAGTCTTCAAAGGTTCAAAAGATGAACATGCATGGCATGCAAACAACGCATGGCCAGCATAGCATGGCAGATATGGGTGAAAGTGATATGGCGGACATTGTTACCTTGAACTATGGAATGCTGCGCGATCTCAAAACAACCACCCTGCCTTCCGGGTCATGGCGTGAATTAAACTTTGAGCTGACGGGAAACATGAATCGCTATGTGTGGACAATAGATAATAAAACCCTTGGCGAAAGTGACCGTATCCTGATCAAAAAAGGTGAAAACCTGAGAATCGTGCTATACAACAACAGCATGATGCGCCACCCGATGCACCTGCATGGTCACGACTTCAGGGTGCTGAACGGACAGGGCGAAAATGCGCCGATGAAAAACATAATAGACATCATGCCTATGGAGCGGGACACCATAGAGTTTGCTGCTTCGGAACCCGGTGGTGACTGGTTTTTTCACTGTCACATACTATATCACATGATGAGTGGAATGGGTAAGATATTCCGTTATGAAAATTCACCGGCAAACCCGGAACTGGCCGGTATGGCTGCAGCCAGACGTATGCTGCTTAAAGACAATGGCGGTATGTACCACGCGATGGGAGACATCGGGCTGGAAAGCAATGGAAGTGATGGAGAATTTATGCTGGCCGGCACGCGCAACCTTTTATCCACCGAATGGCGGTTAGGCCTTCATGCGGCACATGGTATTGAAAGCGAAACCTACCTGGGCCGTTATGTAGGCAGGATGCAGTGGTTTATGCCTTTTATCGGATTCGATTATCACTACAACAGCATCTTTAAAAAATCAACGGAGAAAAATTTATTCGGGCAGGAAAGTAACCAAAGAAACCGTAAGGCGATGGTTGCGGGATTTCAATATATCCTTCCTATGCTTTTTATTGCAGAAGCAAGGATAGACAGTAAGGGAAAATTCAGGGCGCAGCTTGTAAGGAAGGATGTACCGGTAACGCCCAGGTTACGCCTGTCAATTATGGGCAATACAGACAGAGAATATATGGCAGGCCTGCGGTATATAGTTACAAAATACCTCTCTGTCAGCACCCATTACGACAGCGATATGGGGTATGGAGCGGGTATCACGCTTACTTATTAAAGTAAAACGGACCTTTTATTTCCTAACCGGTTACTCTGTAAGCTTGATAACTTATTATATTGAAGTCATCAGTGCCATTAACGCAATAACCAGCACAACACATTTCCAGCAATAGAGTTTCATAATTTTTTGTTTGTAGTAAAATTGATTTAAAAGTATGCATTGCCTGTCGCAATGCATACTTTTAAATTAGCTAAGCTGCACGTGGCCATGATGCGCGTGGCAGGCTTCGGCGCATTTGTTACATTCTTCGGCGCATTTTTTACAATGCTCATGCTCATGCTTACCGCATTCTTCCGCACAATGTCGACAAATTTTTTCGCAAAAAGCTAAAAACTCATGTGAAACTTCACTCTCCCTTATCAGCAGTTTAGCCCCGAAAAAACATGCTTCGGCACAATCCCTGTTAAGTTCGATACAATATGCCATGGGCGTAACATCTTGTTCATCAAGACAAGATGCTCCGCAATTTTCACAAGCTGTTGCGCAATCTAAAAGCTGTTGAATCAGGGCGCCATGTTTGTGCCCTGAATGATGATGACTTGGTTGTTCGTGTTCCATCTTAATGTTGATTTTATAGTGAATAATAAGAACTGTCTTATAAAGAATCGCTTTGAAGAACCATCATATGGTATTTCATTCGGTTTCTATATTAGTCATTTTAGCTAATGCAAAAAAAGCACCCCTGGTTATTATTAAGGTGTTGGGGGACAGGTTTTTTAGTAGCGTAATTTCT
>CAXSIE010000019.1:2896-4016 GCA_964237295.1 uncultured Flavihumibacter sp.
GTAGCCGATATCTGATACACCCCTCATTACGCTCACGCGCCTAAATCGGTAATTATCGTCAGGTTTTTTATCTGTAGAATCCGCAGGAACTTTTACAAAAATATAATCCTGTCCCTGGAAGGTTACTATCGCATCTGTGGGCACAGCAGGTAATACGGCTTCACCGATACTGACCAACGCGGTAATGTTCATACCCTCAATCAAGCCTGTTTTATCACCTTTTACGATAGCATGGATTGGAATCGTTTTGGTTTCACTGGCAAAGGCAGTTCCAATAGAATGAATGACCTGGTTTGCTTTTACAGAGGCCAGGTCTTTTTCATAAACAAACAGATCCAGGTGAAGCTGGGAGTTGTTTACAATTTCCCCGATAGGTGTAGCAACGTCCACGGGCGATCCGATATTTGCCGATACATTACTGATTGTGCCACTGATAGGGGCCGTAACAGTTAGTGTTGTTACTATTGCACCTTTGTTTACATTAGCCACGGAGATACCCATGGCCCCCAGTTGTTTTTGCAGGGAGTTTCGGGTAACACCCAGGGTAGCCAGTTCGGTTTGTACTCGTTGCAGATTTTTCATCGGCGCTGCATTTCCTGCCACCAATTCCTTTTGCCGGTTATATTCTATTTCTGCCAGGCTGAACTGCGCATTGATTGTTTGCAATTGCTGCTGCAATTCAGCAACGTTAGGATTGGTGATCGTTGCAACCACCTGTCCTTTATGTACAAAATTTCCGGGCTGTATCAGTAATGATTTTATAACCCCGCTATTTACTGATGTGATAAATGCTTTGTTCTGATTCGGCACACTAAGCATTCCATTGGCACGTATGGAAGTTTTAAGATTTTTCTGTTCTATCGTGCCTGTTTCCATACCTGCGGTTTTCATTTGTACCGCGGTAAGCCTGATCATATTGCTTTGCGGTGTATCTTCCTTTACCCCGGGCTCCTCTTTAGGTGCTTCCGTTTTTTTACTGTTGCAAGCCATTAAACTGGCTGCTATATAAAATACAAAAAATATTTTCCTGTTCATTTTACCTGTTTAAATAAAAGTTTATTTGTATGGCCGATTGATTGTATTGATTCAATACATCCAGGTAATTCTTCTGAATGTCTAT
>CAXSIE010000019.1:4026-8965 GCA_964237295.1 uncultured Flavihumibacter sp.
TGTGTTAAAAACTGGGAAAGTTCCGCAAAGCTTATTTCGCCTGCACGGTATGCAATGCCGGCTGCTTTCATAATGGCGGCTGCCTGTGTTAGTCCGGTGCTTTCGTAATAACTTAAAAGGTCCTGGTCTTTTTGCAATTGCTGCCATACCTGCGCATAAGAAGTAGTCAGAGAAATCTTTTCGTAGTCGTATAATGTTTGCTGGTAACTGCGTTCAATTTCAGCCGCGTTGATTTTACTTCGGTAACTGTTCCTTGCAAATAGTGGCAAACCGATGCTTACAGAAAAACCTGAATACGGGTCGGAAACCCCATACAAACGCTGGGAGAAAAACCGGCCTTCAAATGATGGTTTACGTGTTTGTTGCTGCACATTGATCTCGGAAGTTGAGAGGGAAACATTCTGTTGCTGGTATTTTAATTGGGGATGTTCATTCAAAATGGTATCAGCAAAAGAGATGGCAATTTTTTGCACCATAAGTGAATCCGGCAGGTAAAAATCAGCGGATCCTACATATTTTTTAAGTAGCTCCTGCTGGCTTTTAATGTCCCGCGTCAATTGTAACAACTGCACAGCCACCTCTTTTGCTTTTGCACTGGCGGCAATGCTGTCAAGCCCGGCGCTTTCCCCGGTTCTTACTCTTAAAAAAGCCGCCAGGGCAAGGGAACTATAAATGCTATCCAGGCGTTGCCATAAAGATTGCTTGCTTTGCAGGAACCATAGCTCGTAATACACAGATTGCAGGTCTCTTTTTAACTCCAGTGCCTTCACCTGTTTGGAAAGTTCTGCAGAGGTCACCTGTTGTTGAAGGAGGTTTTTTCTCGCCTTATAAGCTCCGGGCCACTCGATGCTCTGTGACAAGCCGATTTTTAGAATGCCTTTTTTATGCTGTGGGGTAAGATCTTCGTTTTCAGCAAACACACCCGTTTTAGGAATGTCTAACCACGAGCCTGCTAAAGTTTTGCTCCTTGTTATTTGCAGGTCACCGGAGCGCAGTAGCAGGTTGTTTTTTAAAGCCATTTCATAAGCCGAGTTGAACGATACCCGGTTCTGAGCTGTAACATCCGTGGTCATTAATGAAGACCCAACGAATACTACAAATCCGATAGCGGCTGTCGCTTGCGATTTATTGACCGCTATTTTCCCTTTCGTAAAAATAATATACAAGAGCGGTAGCACCACCAGGGTAAGTATGGTAGCTGTAATCAATCCGCCAATTACCACACTTGCCAAAGGCCTTTGTACCTCTGCTCCCGCACCGGACGACAGTGCCATAGGCAGAAAGCCCAATGAGGCAACGGTGGCAGTCATGAGCACCGGGCGCAATCGAATTCTGGTTCCTTCCAATACCCGTTGAATGATACCTGATATACCCTCTTTTTCCAGTTGGTTAAAGGTGCTGATGAGTACAATACCGTTTAAAACCGCAACGCCGAAAAGCGCAATAAAGCCAACGCCCGCTGAGATACTAAAAGGCATTCCTCGAATAAGCAATGCAAATACGCCACCGATGGCGCTCATGGGAATTGCAGTGAAAATCAGCGCAGCTTCCTTAAATGACCGGAATGTAGCATATAATAAAAAGGAAATAAGCAGCAACGCAACAGGCACTACAATCTGCAGTCGCTTAGATGCCTGCTGCAGGTTTTCGAAAGTGCCTCCGTAAGTATAATAATAACCGGGAGGCAGTGTAAAAGCTGCGTTTATTTTTTGTTGGGCTTCCTTTACCACCGTTTCCACATCACGCCCGCTAACATTGAAGCTTACATAAATACGACGCTTTCCTGCTTCACGACTTATTTGAGCCGGACCGGTTTTAAAAGATATCGTGGCTACCTGCGAAAGCGGAACCTGATTCCCGTTACTCATCGGCACATACAGATCACTGACATCATTCAGTGATGTCCGGTTACTGCTATCCAGTCGCACCACCAGATCAAACCTGCGTTCATTTTCATACACCGCACCGGCAACCTTGCCGGCGAAAGCAGTGGATATAATATGATTCGCATCTTCAATATTCAAACCATAACTTGCCAAACGCGACCGGTCATATTCGACGGTGATCTGTGGAAGCCCGTCTGTTCTTTCTACCTGCGGCTGGGTGATGCCATCAATGGTTTTTATAACGTTGGCCACCCTGTTTGCATAAGCTGACAGCGTATCCAGGTCTTCACCGAATATCTTGATGGCCACATCCTGACGTATGCCGGTCATCAATTCATTAAAACGCATCTGTATGGGTTGACTGGGTTCTGCAATTACACCAGGGATTTTGGCCAGGGTATCCCGCATCATGTCGGCCATTTTATAAAAATCTTTCGTGGTCGTCCATTCTTTTTTATCTTTCATGACTACTATCAGGTCAGAAGCTTCCGGTGACATGGGGTCAGTGGCTATGTCGGCCGCGCCGGTTTTTCCAACAACCATTTTTACTTCAGGAAATTTGCGCAGCATATTTTCAGCCAGCATAACTGTTTCCACTGTTTGAGAAATAGAGGAGCCTTGCGGAAGGATAAATTCAATGGCATAGTCGCCTTCTTCCAGCGTTGGAATGAATTCTCCACCAAGCCGGTTGAAAATAAAGATGGCAATAACAAGCACAATAAC
Source organism: uncultured Flavihumibacter sp. (assembly GCA_964237295.1). GTDB lineage: Bacteria > Bacteroidota > Bacteroidia > Chitinophagales > Chitinophagaceae > JADCRZ01. The sequence goes on from CAXSIE010000019.1 coordinate 6,636, forward strand.
TGAAATACCCACTACCACATATTTAGTACGAATGGCGGTTCTGATAATGGGCGCATAGAGCCGTTGAAAAAAGTTCATCATCTTATCGCCAAAAGTTGTTTTATGATTGACTTTCCTTGAAAGGAATAACGCACTCACCATGGGAATGTAAGTGACAGATAAGATCAATGCACCCACAATGGAAAAGGCTACTGTTTCAGCCATAGGCCGGAACATTTTCCCTTCCACGCCCTGTAAGGAAAGGACCGGCAGGTAAACAATCAGAATGATGATCTGGCCGAACACCGCGGAACTCATCATGCGTTTAGCGCTGTCTTCAACAGCGCTGTCCATTTCAGCTTGTGTAAGTTTGCCGGTATGCGTCTTTGAGGCGAGGAAGTGCATGGTGGCTTCTACAATGATCACTGCGCCATCTACGATTAATCCGAAATCTATAGCGCCCAGGCTCATGAGGTTCGCGCTAACTCCAAATAAATTCATTAACGATAAAGCAAAGAGTAATGACAACGGGATGGCAGAAGCAACGATCAGCCCTGCACGAAAATTGCCCAGGAAAAGAACCAATACAAAGATCACGATCAAGGCGCCTTCAATAAGATTTGAGGTAACGGTATTGATAGCTCGATCGATTAAATCGGTCCGGTCCAAAAATGCCTCAATCTTCACATCAGGAGGCAGTGATTTTTTAACAGTCTCCATTCGCTGTTTTACGAGCTTTACTACTGAAGCGCTGTTGGCTCCTTTCATCATCAGAACCAATCCGCCCACCACTTCTTTTTCGCCGTTATAAGTCATGGCTCCATACCGGGGAGGCGAACCGAATTGAATTTTGGCAACATCTTTTACCAATACAGGTATGCCATTATTTTCTTTTTTTATTACTATGTTCCCGATATCAGTAAAATTTCTGACAAGCCCTACCCCACGGATAAAATAGGCATTGGGTTTCTTATCAATATAAGCACCGCCTGTGTTCTCGTTGTTCTTTTCCAGGGCAGTAAGAATTTCCGGTATCGTTACATTCATAGCCTTTAACCGCGACGGGTCAACTGCAACTTCATACACCTCCAAAGCCAGTGATTTCTGCCACCCCCCGGATACCGTTTAATTGCCGGGATACTATCCAATCCTGCATGGTACGCAGGTCCATAGCAGAATATTTTTTCTCACTACCCTTTTTTGGATGAATGACATATTGGTAGATCTCACCTAAGCCTGTAGTGACAGGCCCGAGTTCCGGTTTACCAATACCCGCCGGTATTTGCTGTTCCGCATTCCTAAGTTTTTCAGCAATAAGCTGCCTGGCGAAATAAACATTTACCGACTCTTCAAACACAACTGTGATGACACTTAAACCAAACCTGGAAAAGGAACGCATCTCTGCCAATCCCTGTATATTAGCCAGTGATTTTTCAACCGGATACGTAATAAATTGTTCTACCTCCTGTGCCGCCAATGTTGGGGCGGTTGTAATTACCTGTACCTGGTTGTTCGTAATATCAGGCAAGGCATCTACCGCAATTTTTGAAGCACTCCACAGTCCCCAGATGATAAGGGCAAGCGTCATCATGGCGATGATGCTTTTATTAGCAATACTGAACCGAATGATCTTATTGAGCATTTAATAACCTTTGAAATAAATAAATCATACCCGATCAGCTATAACAGCCGATGGGTACACTTGAGAAATAAAAAGGTTATGCTATCTGTGGAGGTTGCCAGACGGGTAAGGCAATTTCTATAACTTCAGAATGAAGAAAGCCGCATGTGGTAATCAGGAATGAAATACCGGGTGTGGCAATTACGGTAATGGTATGATTTAAAGAAAAGCCGGCGCAACAGCCACAATGGCAAAATGGTGAGCAATCATCTGTATCGTTGCGGGTTTGTTGCGTTGTTCGGGTGATTGCCTGACTTTTTTTTGATTTTAATACCAGGTTGTTCTGATCAGCACAAGGCATGCAGCTAAGTACTAAAACAATTATAGATAATATAAACGCGGTAATTTTCACCAGACGTAAAGGTAAAGGGTATAGTATATTAAATACAAATCAATATTTGAATAATGGAACCTTCCAGCAATTGTTGTTGTTTTCCGGGCATATCTTAATTGTTTTATAGCAACTTTTAAAAGGTTATAAACCCTTCTCCATTCATCAAAGATTCAGCGATTTCGGCATGTAGGCTAAGGTGATTTTTTGAATTTTTGTGGCTGCCATTTACATACTTCACGTTTGAACACAGGTAAGGACTTATCAAAGCTCAATTTTTATTCGTAATGATAGGAGAATATTCAAGTTTTTAGTTGATATAACTGTTTTAATCCTAAA
>CAXSIE010000019.1:8975-13319 GCA_964237295.1 uncultured Flavihumibacter sp.
CATGCAGCTTGTTACGGGTTGAATGATGAACAGATGAATACTTACCCTGATAATTCAGTGTTACTCAAAGCCGGAGCATAAAAAGCCGTTACATAGAGGTATCCTCTGTGTAACGGCTTCTTTCTCCGGCTTTTTCTCTGTGGTTATAGAAAACACTCCTATTAGTTTCAGCGTCAGGTTATGGTTAACATAACACTAGTCGCATAACCTTTGTCTAACCAGACTATTTTAATGCCTGAACGGGTTATTTTATTTCTATTGGTTCGTTGACCTTTGAATAAATAAACAAGACAAATTATGGCAAAATCAAAACCCGCTCCCATAACAGTAGGAGCTTCCGGTGGAAAAAACATTTCAGTAGTGGGCGATACTTATCGCATTTTGATAACCGGGAAAGAAACCGATGACGCTTTCTCAACTATTGAATTCAACGTTCCTCCTAATGGTGGTCCCGGTCCACACTCCCATGCTGATTTTCACGAATCATTTTATGTTGTTGAAGGCGAAGTAGAGGTGAATTCCGAAGCAGGTTCCTATACGGCTAAAAAAGGTTCCTTTGTAACCATTCCTAAAGGAGGTATTGTTCACGATTTTAAAAATAAGACCAATCAAAACGCGGTTATACTCTGTACAGTTGTTCCTGCCGGTTTAGAAACGTTTTTCATGGAAATAGGTAAGCCGGTAGCTATAGGCGAATTTCTTCCGCCTCCCCCGATGGATGATCCTGAGGCGGTGAAAAAAATAGCGAAGCTTGCAGAAAAGCATGGTCAGAAAGTTTATCCTCCTGATTATCTGGGACAGATTTAAAATAAAAAATTATAACAAATGAAACATTTTAAAAAAGAAGACACCATCATGCTTTTGATAGACCATCAGGTGGGAACAATCAATTTTGCTGCGAATCGTGAAAAAAAAATGATTATCAGCAGGGTGACAGCATTAGCAAAAGTCGCTAAAGCTTTAGATATTCCTGTTGTGCTTACAACCAGCCAGGAAGACCAGATGCAAGGCGCCACGATTCCTGAATTACAAAAAATACTGCCGGATGAATATGCGAATCGCATAAAAAGAACCGGAGTTACCAACGCCTGGGATGACCCGAATTACAAAGAAGCAGTACTGAAAGCGGCAAACGGGCGTAAAAATGTAATCATGGCTGGTTTAACCAACGATGTATGTATTGTTTATCCTTCCATTTCCATGGTGGAAGAAGGATATGATGTACAGGTAGTAATTGATGCTGGTGGTTCACCTACTCAGATTGCTGACGATCTAGCACAGCAAACCTGGGAAAAAGCCGGTGTTCGCACCACTGCTATCAACCAGCTTATTGCCGAGCTTACTGCCAGTTGGGGAACTATGGATGGAATGAAACTGGTTAAGATTCTTGGAGACGATGTTATCCCAACTTTCGGGAAATTTAAATAAGTCTTATGCCTGTAAGCACACTTGAAGAAACAGATCCGGGGCAAAGGGCTATACCGATTATCCCGTGGCTTGATTGGCAAATCGTAATTGCGGATGGAGGCAGACGCTTTCTTTAGCGCAACAGTGTTTCTTGTTTCCAGACAGTGAACAAAAATTTCACAAACAATGTATAAAAGCAGTCTATGTAACTTTTTCAATGTAAATTCAATATTTCAGCTTTGATTTTTTCGGGGACCCAACATTTGTTCTTTGATGGAACATTGTTGCGTCGCACTCTTGTACGGCAAATCTTTAATCAGCTTTTTCTTAAAAATAAACTGTGAGCAAATTGTTTTGATCCTATAATTATGTCTGTTTATAATAAATGAAATTATACAACTGTATGGCCATCACGTTTGAATTTGAGGTTGGCAAAAGTTTTCATTTTGCAACCGCATTTAGCGAACAGTTTGGAATAAAAGCCGTAAATAACCGCGTTCCACTGCCAGCCACGCTTGGCGATGGTTTTATTCAGGAGGTCTATTTAAATAACGGCTTGTCTTTGTGCTTGCATAAGTATGTGCTGAAGCAAGAATTGATTTTAAAGCGAAAAGCCGGCGATTTTTCCGAAGGGCTTACTATTAAGTTTGATTGCAGGAGAATTACGGTAAAAACGAATGGAACAATCACTGAGCCGTTATTCAAGAATACGAAAGGATACGAGGTAGAATTCGGAACCGCAAATTTCTTTACTGATCTTACCTTACCCCCCAACCAGGTAATTCTGTTTATGGTCATTTTAACTGAACGGGAGGCGATTGGAAAACTAATAAAATCAGGCTCCGAAGAATTGCCGATGGAGCAAATGATCGGTAAAAACAAATCATTTGTATTACACGAGCGAATGACATTAGATATGGAACGGGCTTTGAAGCACCTGAGTGCCATTGAGCCAACCACACAGCTCTCGCATTTACTGTACAATGCAAAAACCCAGGAGCTCATTTACCTTCTGTTCTCAAAACTGCTTGCACGAGATATAGAAGAGGCTGTAGCCGTAAATCAGGAGGACGCCAAAATAATTTACGGCATCAGGGCTGCAATACTTGAAGATTTCACCGTGAAGCCGGAGTTGCCAAAGCTCGCAGCTAAAGCAAGCATGAGCCAATCGAAACTAAAGCAGTTGTTCAACCAGATATATGGAAAGAGCATTTACAATTATTACCAGGCAGAACGGATGGATGAAGCAGCATTCTTGCTGAATTATTTCACAGTTTCAGAAACCGGCTATAAAGTTGGGTTTACGAACCTCAGCCATTTCACCCGTTTGTTTGAAAAGCATCATTCGGTTAAACCAAAAAAGTATAAAGATTCCATTAAAATCAGCAGCAAAAGCGTGCGGGAATCTCAGGAGCGCAGTAGCGCACTTTCAGAACGTATATTGAATTAAGGATCTTATATGGAAAGATATGTATGCTTTTATCCTCGAATGCAATCAATTAATGAGTAAAGTATGCGTGGTGTATTAAAGTTTAAAGGACGTTACTTTGTTGTAGCACTTATTATTTTCTTTACTGAAATTCTTATTGCTTTATTTGCTCATGACAGAATTATCCGGCCTTATATAGGTGACTTTTTAGTTGTAATACTTATTTACTGCTTTTTAAGATCATTCATTAATATGTCAGTTATAAGATTAGCTTTCTCCGCATTAATATTTTCTTATATAGTTGAAACCCTCCAGTATTTTAATATATTGGACAGACTAGGTCTTCAAAACTCAAGCCTTGCAAGGGTTGTAATGGGAAGCTCTTTTGAATGGACTGACTTAATTGCCTATACATTAGGAATTGTATTTGTGCTATATGTGGAAAGGGTGATTGCTGATAAATCCTATAAAAGATCTAAGCTGGAAACTTCCTAGTGTTATGTTAAGTAAGAAATTACGTATCAAGTTCAGGTGTTTCTTTTAAAATAAATTTAAATGAAAAATTATTTTTTCTTCAATGCCGCTGCAATCGCTTTCTCCGCAAGTGGCTCCATCATTTTATAGCCTTCCAGGTTGGGATGCACACCATCTTTAGACAGGTTAGCAGGCAACCCGCTTCTCGAATCGGCCATCGCTGTAAAATAATCGAGGTATACGATATTGTTCTTATCGGCATAGGCCTTTATCATTTCGTTCAGTGCCTTAACCTTCGGTACCGGGTCTATAGCCGGGCGCCATGGAAAAGCGAAGGCCGGCAATACAGATGAAAGCACCACTTTAATATGGTTTGCCTTTGCCAGTTCGGTCATGGAAACAATGTTACCAAATACATCCTCCGGTTTTGACGGCCCGTTGTTTTCAGCAATATCATTTATTCCGGCAAGTATTACCACAACGCCTGGTTGTAAATTGATCACATCCTCACGAAATCGTACCAGCATTTGTCCGGTTGTCTGGCCGCTTATCCCGCGGTCGAAATAAGGTTTGCCGTCAAAAAATAAAGAGTCGTTATTGATCCAGAAATCGGTAATGGAATCTCCCATCCATACTACCCGTTTCTCTCCCCTGGCAGGCGGTGACACCTGGCCGTTTGCCTTTTCATATTTATGAATATTTGCCCAATCCTGTGCTCTGGCGGCATCAAGGATAAAAACAAGTATAAGTACAAACAATATTCTTTTAATCATGATTAGTATGCTTTAGCAAATTAATAATTATACTGGCAAGCCCCGTTATGAAGGCTATTTCTCGCTGGACAATGAATAGGGCAAACTGGATACCTCTGTACCTCTTTGTTTGTTTGGCTGTGCAGACAGGTTAAAATTTATAACACTTCCCTGTAACAATGCGGAGTGGCTTAACCAGTTATTGTTATACGTTTTTCCATTTACGGTAATGCTGTTGATAAACTTGTTAGTCTCGCTATTGTCAGGTGCGTTTAAAACTAT
>CAXSIE010000019.1:13329-20334 GCA_964237295.1 uncultured Flavihumibacter sp.
ATTTTCTTTCCGTTCTCAAGATTTACGGTCATGCTTTTAAACAACGGCGTGCCTATCACATACTGTCCGCTTGTTGGGCATACCGGGTAAAACCCCATGGCAGAAAACACATACCAGGCTGAGGTTTGCCCGTTATCCTCATCGCCACAGTAACCATCAGGCGTTGCCTTGTACAGTTTCCTCATGGCTTCACGCACCCAGTACTGTGTTTTCCAGGGCTCGCCGGCGTAATCGTACAGGTAGATCATATGCTGGATGGGCTGATTTCCATGAGCATATTGTCCCATGTCTGCAATCTGCATCTCGCGCATTTCATGTATAACGCCCCCGTTGTATTCTTTATCACTGAATACCGGCGGGGCCGTAAATACGGAATCCAGCTTGGCAACAAATGGCTTATTGCCTCCCATCAGCGTAATCAGGCCCTGCACATCATGAAAAACAGACCAGGTATAATGCCAGCTGTTTCCTTCAATGAATGCGCCGCCCCATCTGTACGGAGTAAAAGGCGTTTCAAAACTGCCGTCCTTATTTCTTCCACGCATAAAGCCCGTTGAGGGGTCAAATACATTTTTATAGTTCAGGCTGCGTTTTTTGTAAACTTCAATTTCGGCAGCAGGTTTATTCAGTGCTTTACCCAACTGGTAAATAGAGAAATCGTCATAAGCATATTCCAGCGTACGGGCGGCGTTTTCACCGATCCGCACATCGCGGGGCACATACCCCAACGTGTTATAATACTCAACGCCCCTGCGTCCCGTTGCATTCGGCCCCTGGTTATTGGCGCCATGCAACAAGGCCTCATACAGCGTATTGATGTCGTATCCCCGGATGCCTTTTAAGTAAGCATCTGCTACTACCGAGGCGGAGTTGTTCCCGATCATAATATCGGCGTAACCCGGGCTCGACCACTCAGGCAGCCACCCGCCTTCCTTGTAGGCATTGATCAGGCCTTCCTGCATTTCTTTGTCAATTGACGGATAAACCAGGTTCAGGAATGGATACAGCGCCCTGAAGGTATCCCAGAAGCCGGTACCTGCAAACATATAGCCCGGTATTGTTTCGCCTGTATACGGGCTGTAGTGCACAATCTGGCCTTTGGCATTTTTTTCATACAGCTTATTGGGAAAAAACAGCATTCGATACAGGCAGGAATAAAAAGTACGCGTTTGATCAACCGAGCCACCCGAAACAGTGATGTGGTTCAATGTTTTGTTCCACACATCCTTGGCTTTTTGTTTGGTAGCCTCGAAACTGTCATCTCCCTGCTCGTTTTTTAAATTAAGGTCGGCCTGTTCAAAGCTTATAAATGAGGAAGCCACCCTGAGGTGAACCTTCTCACCATCGGTGGTGGTAAAGCCGATTACCGCAAGTGAACGATTAGCGTGCAGCTCCAGTGAATCGGTTAAAACAGAATCACGATAAGCCTGGGATAAAGCAAATGGCTTATCCACATAAATAACAAAATAATTTTTAAAGTTTGGCAGCGGGCCGCGGGCATACTTGGTGGAGTAGCCGATTATCTTTCTTTGTTCGGGAATGATCTTAACATAAGAGCCTTTATCCAAAGCATCTACTACAATAAACGAGCTATCGCTCTTGGGAAAAGTAAATTGAAACTGGGCGGAACGCTCCGTAGGCGTGATCTCGGTAGTTATATCGTGATCGGCTAGATACACGCTGTAATAGTAAGGCTTGGCGATCTCGGCTTTGTGCGAGAACCAGCTCGCCCGGCCATTTTCAGTATTTCTGAAGTGTTTGGTAAGGGGCATAATGGAAAACTGGCCGTAATCGTTCATCCATGGTGAGGGCTGGTGCGTTTGCTTGAAGCCGCGTATTTTACGGGCATCATAAGTATAAATCCATCCATCTCCCATGCCTCCTGTTTGCGGAACCCAGGTATTCATGCCCCATGGCAATGCGATAGCAGGATAGGTATTACCGTTCGACAATTCAAAATTCGACTCGGTTCCCATTAACGGGTTGATCCACTCAACAGGGTCAGTAACTTTGTCTACCTGCTGGGCAATTGTATATAACGGGAACAATGCAATGACAACCATGATTATTTTCTTCATATGGGAGTAGTTTACTCTTTTTATTGCTGGCAGGTACTGATATTTATTAATAAGCGGAACCACCGTGCAGTTATTTGTAACCAACCGAACAACAGGCACTGTTTGGCAAGTTTTAAAGATATGCTACCGGCAGAGATAAAACAAAAGCTAATTCCATACGTCTGGCGGAACATGGGCCGCCGCTTACCCGGTCAGTTGCTTGGCATATTACCCGTAATTAATTGTAAATTGTTTCTATTTATTGTGACTGCCAAACGATTGCAAAAGGTAATACCTCTTCTATGCACATTTTTATCGACCGGTTTTCTGCATTAGCCAAAATGCGTAATACAGTAGTGAAATGTTGGTTTTTATTTATTATTATACTTATTCATACAAAAGCATCCTTTGCATTCCAACCATCAGACAGCTTAATGAATGAATTAGATCAGGCAATCAAACAGGCTGGTGTGTACGACCATATCAAATTACAGGGAATTAATAAACTAACGAACCTGTTAAACAAATCATCGTCCGGCAACTTCGATAAATAGTATAATATTTACCTGAAATTATACGAGGAATACAAGTACTATAATTACGATTCGGCATTGTTTTATGCCAACAAACTCCAGATAGCGGCGAACGATAAAAACAGTCCTTCCTTAATTTTTGATGCGAGGTTGAAGACTGTTTTTCTTATGCTTTCCGGCGGCATGTATAAAGAGACATTTGACTCATTGAATGTGCTGTCTGTTAACTATGCCAGCGACAGCTTGAAAGCACTATACTATTCTTTAATGGGCCTAACCTATTACAGTCTTGCAGATTTTAATGGAGACAGCCATTCCACCCCTGTTTACAATAACAAAGCCAACCTGTGTTTAGATACTGCATTAGCTTTTTACGCTCCAAACTCCTTCGAGCATATCTATTATTCGGCAATAAAATACCTTAAAAAGGGCAACGAAGACAGCGCATTGTCGAACCTGACCCGCCTTATACAAGACGCTGATTTGTCGCAACATCAAATAGCGCTGGCGACATCAACAATCGGGGGCATTTTAATAAGTCAGGGTCTTTCCGGTAAAGCGAAACCGTATTTAATAAAAGCTTCCATAGCTGACATCAAATCATCTACAAAAGAAACCCTGGCGCTGCTTACGCTGGCTGGTATCATGTATAAAGAGGGCAATATAAACAAGGCATTGGTTTTTATCGAGAAAGCCAATGAAGACGCTACATTGTATAATGCAAGGCTCAGAAAGGTTCAGATTGGCGCCATCCTGCCTTTAATAGAAGGGACAATGATCAATACGATAAAAAGCCAAAAAGAAAAATTGCAGGTTTCTTTGATGGTGCTTTCCGTGCTGGTGCTTTTGCTGGCAACCTTTGCCATAATTATTCGCAAGCAGTTGAAAAATCTGAAAATAGCAAGGGCAGGTTTATTTAAAGCAAACATCAAACAGCAGCAGATAAACCAGGAACTTTTAGAAGCTAATGAGCTAAAGGAAAAATACAACCTTCAATTGCAGGACATTAACAGTAAGTTATCAGAGGCTAATAAGATCAAAGAAGAGTATATAGGATATTATTTCAACCTGGACACAGCATTTCTGGTGCGAATTGAAAAGATGACAACTGCAATTGAAAAAAAACTGATGGAACGAAAATGGGAAGAAATTAAGTTCATTCTTAGAAGCATCGACCTTAAAAAAGAAAAAGAAGAGCTATTGAAGAATTTCGATAAAGTATTCTTAAGGCTGTTCCCAAATTTTGTAAGTCAGTTTAATGTTTTATTAAATGATGAAGATAAAATAATACTGAAAGAAGACCAATTGTTAAATACGGAACTTCGGATATTTGCCCTTATCAGGTTAGGCATCACCGAAAGTGAAAAGATTGCAGAAATTCTTGGCTACTCCATAAATACGATCTACTCTAAAAAGACTAAAATAAGAAGTAAAACCATCATCAATAAAGATGAATTTGAACGTAAGATAATAGAGATAACAACGCTGAATAGCTAAAAGAAGTTTCAAGTTCAATTTCCCAACTATATTATATTTTTTTAGATATAAACATAAATATTTGAATATCAATAGATAATTTTCTTAGTTTTAAATTTTATCCTTCTTTTTTCAATATTTCCTTTTTATTATTTATTGGCTGCTTTCCCGGGGATTAGTTTTGATTACAGGTAAGGCGAACTATCGGCCTGTTCGAAAATTGTTAACGAAATGCTTGCAAAATGACATGCTTATCTCCTCTCCCGGGTTTTCCCCACTCAATTTTATTGCATCCTGTTTCACTGCCTGACTGCTCTTTTAGCAGCTTCCGGGTTTGATCTCTATGCAAAAATCAAATCTTACCGGTTGGTGAAAACTTATTGATCTAATCGGAAAATTATAACACGCTCTTCACATAAAACAAATTCAAATGAGGTTAGTAAAACGACTGCTCCGTCCGGCGCTTCTTTACCTCTTGATTTTTTCAGTATTGGAGCAGGCGCAGGCTCAAAACAGAATTATCAGGGGATCTGTTTCTGATGAAAAGAACGTTCCTTTGGCAGGCGCCACTATTTCAGTAAAAGGAACGTCCGTTGGTACCGCTGCAGATTCCCTGGGTGCTTTTAAGCTTACTGTTTCGCCAACCGTTAAAACATTGATCATCTCCTCTGTGGGATACACCAACCAGGAAGTAAGCATTGTTGATAAAAATACCCTGACCATTACGTTAATAGCTCCTTCACAAAATTTAAGCGATGTGGTGGTGGTAGGTTATGGAACAGCAAGAAAAAAAGATCTGACAGGATCAGTGTCAACCATATCCGGTAAAGATTTAAATCCCGGACCTGTAACCAGTCCACTTCAGCAGATAGCAGGTAAGGCCGCCGGTGTAAATGTTATCCAGGTTGGAAGCGAACCGGGAAGTGCGCCGGGAGTAAGGATCAGGGGCATTACCTCATTGGTGGGAGGAAGTGATCCTTTGGTTGTTGTAGATGGGGTACAAGGCAATATGGATTTGTTCAGGCAGGTTCCCCCTAATGAAATCGAGTCCGTAGATGTTTTGAAAGATGCGTCCGCCACTGCGATATATGGCTCCCGAGGAGCGCCGGGAGTAATAATTGTGACGACTAAAAGGAACAGGACGGGAAAAAGTACGGTTGAATTCAATTCCATCGCTTCGGTTGATATGGTGAGCAAAAAATCGGAGGTACTGGATGCTGATGAATGGTGGCAACAGGCACAAAAGTGGAACGTGCCGGCTTCACAAAATCATGCTTCCAATACAGACTGGTTCGACATACTTACCAGGAACGGATTTACGCAAAACCACTCAATTGCATTCGGCGGGGGTACCGATAAATTCAACTACCGTGCATCCATTGCTGCAATATTACAGGACGGAATAGTTATAAAATCCAACTTCAAAAATTATATAGGCCGCATTCAGGCTACACAAAAAGCGCTTGATGACAAGCTTACTCTTACCATGAATGTAAACAGCAATGTTTCCAATACGGTCGGCAGTCCGTCGAGTGTGGGTCGTGCAGCCTTCACCTCCAATTTAATAAGTAACGCTTATGTATCAAGACCTACAGATCCTGTATTTAATACTGATGGCAGCTACTTTACCGATCCGAATGTATTTCAATACATAAACCCCTATGCGGTGTCGCAAACCGTAATAAACGAAAGTGGAGCCAACAATTTATTCGGTTCTCTACGTGCTGATTTGGAGGTGGTGAAAGGCTTAACTGCAAGCTGGTTTGGAAGCTGGCGCAAAACAAATGCTTACGCCGGGTATTATATCCCTGCCGCATCAACCGTGTCCGCCGCAATTGATAATAAGGGCATAGCCAATATCACCAACAACCGTGCAGATGAACGGTTAATGGATATCAGCCTTAATTATAAAAAAACCTTCGGAGATCACCGGGTAGAAGCATTGGGCCTTTATGAGTACCAAACCCAGGTTTACCAGGGAAACTTTGCACAGGCTAAGGGATTTATCAATGACATTACCACTTATAACGCTTTACAAAACGGAGACCTGTCCAAAGTTACCCCGGGAGATGTAAGTTCTTACAAGAATGACCGTAATGTGGTTTCATTTTTAGGAAGAATTAATTATTCCTTTTTAGACCGTTACCTGGTCACCGCAAGTTTACGACGTGATGGAGCATCAATATTGGGTGAGAATAACAAATGGGGCGACTTTCCTTCTGCTTCAATTGCCTGGCGATTGAGCCAGGAGTCATTTATGAGCAGGCAAAATCTGTTCAGCGACCTGAAGATCAGGGCAGGTTACGGCATCACCGGAAATCAGCAGGGCCTGTACCCTCAAAACTCCACGCAGCTGGTAAGCTCTTCAGGCGTAACTTATTTCGGAGGTTCACAAATCACCAATTTCATCATTACCCAAAATGCAAACTCCGATTTGAAATGGGAAACCCGTAAACAGGCAGATATCGGTGTTGACTTTGCAGTAATGAAAAGCAGGCTTTCCGGATCAGTAGATGTTTTTAAAGCTACCACCACCAATTTGCTTTTTAATTACACGGTTCCGCAACCGCCATATCCGTATGGTTCCATCCTGGCAAATGTGGGAAGCCTTTTCAACGAGGGTGTTGAAGTAGCTTTAAACTACCAGGTTATTAAAACCAGGGATATAACACTTAACCTGGGAGGAAATGTTTCCTTCTTAAAAAACAGGATACTGGAATTAAGCGGCAGCATTAATGGCGTACCCTTAAATACCGATTATGTGGCCTGGGGTTCGAATTCTTACCTGATCAAAGGAATGCCTATCGGTACTTTTAATATCATACAACACAAGGGTATTGATGCGGCAGGAGCTGAAACAGTGGTTGACAGAAATAAGGATGGTTTAATAGACCAGGGCAATCAAAGTCCGGACAGGTATATTGCAGGTTCTTCCGTAC
>CAXSIE010000019.1:20344-24542 GCA_964237295.1 uncultured Flavihumibacter sp.
GTTTCAATGCTTTGGCGCGGTTCGGGCGGAAACAAAATTTACAATAGCTTAAGGTCAACCCTTAGCCGCTTTGAAAACCTGGGCAAGTCAAATGTTCTGCAAAGCGCCATCCCGTTAGGGTTGTTCACTTCACAGTATGGCTCGGACTTATGGCTGGAAAATGGCGGTTTTTTAAGATTTGACAACCTGAATATCGGTTACCGGTTCAACATAAGAAATATCAAATACATTGAAGCGTTGAGAATTTCTTTAACAGGTAACAACCTGGCCGTTATTACCAAATATACCGGTATCGATCCTGAATTAAATGGTGGTTATGGTGGCGCCGGGGATAACGGCATCTACCCCAGAACCAGGACTATTGCCGCAGGACTAAATATAATTTTTAAGTAACCGAACCATCTCTCCAATCGTTCCCGAACCAATGCTAACAAAAGTAACATGAAAAAAATATTAGTGCTTTTAGTTTTCGCCTTCCTGCTTACGCCAAGCTGTACCAAGGTTGACGAACATATCTATGATAAATACGCTGCTACCGATTTTTATAGTTCACCTACCGGCTCCGACGTTGCACTTGCAGGCGTTTATGCACAGATAGCAGGCAACTGGGGTGGCGTTGGTTACGCGGGCGCCGACAATGGATGGTACGATCTCAATAGCATGTCATCGGACGAGCAGGTAGTACCGCACCGCAATACCGGTGACTGGCAGTTAGACTTTGCTCAATTGTACCAGCGTCAATGGCTTCCTACGCATACCATTGTTGTTAACACATGGAACTGGCTATACAAATCTGTTTTTACCGCTAACCTGGCGGTAGCGCAATTAACAAATGCCAAAGCAGATGAAGCCAAGATAGCCGAGGCAAAAGTTTTACGCGCATTCTTTTATTATCTGTTAATGGATGATTATGGAAACGTACCGTTTTATACGGAAAACAATATCACGATTGAAAACCTGCCTCAGAAAAGCCGTAAAGAGGTATTCGATTTTGTAGTAAAAGAACTTACGGAAAATGTTGAAAAATTATCCAGTACCAAAGGAGGCCAATACTACGGCAGGTTTAATAAATGGGCCGGTTATGCTTTATTGGCCAAAGTGTATTTAAATGCGGAAGTGTACACAGGCACCGCTATGTGGAATGAATGCCTGGCTGCGTGTAACAAGATAACCGGAGGTGGTTTTTCACTTCATCCCGGTGCGGCAAATGCCAGCAGTCCCCTGGGATATCAATATTTTGAATTATTCGGAGATGTAAGTCCTGCAGATGAAACAATTCTTTCTATTTACACCAAAGTTGATATCGTGGGCAGAAACATACTGACCATCCGCAGCTTTCAGGGGCCACATTTTGCTGCGCTTTTTAGTGGTGTAAGTGGCTGGAACGGTACTGTTGTAGATAGTGTTTATGTAAACAAGTTTGCCAGTACCGACATCCGTAAAAACCAGTTTGTTTCAGGGCAACAGCCGGGTGGCGTAAATTATTCCGTCGGTATTGCATCACTGGATAACCCCGGCGCAAACAGGGAAGATGGAATCAGGAACAGGAAATTTTATCCCGTAGCTCCCCTGAACGGAGGTGGCGCCTCAAACGATTTTCCCATTTACAGGTATGCCGACATTTTATTAATGATTGCAGAATGCAATACCCGTTTGGGAAATGCTGCCGCTGCCAAACCATTCATCGACCAGATAAGAACTCGTGCAGGCTTAAATGGCTTGGCCGGCAATCCTACCCTACAAAATATTTATGACGAGCGCGGTTTTGAACTTACCTGGGAAGGACACCGCAGGCAGGACATGATACGTTTCAATACGTTCCTCCTGCCGCACGATTTTGCACCGGCAGCACCTGATTTCAGAAAATTATTTCCTATACCGACAGCTGCCCTGAACGCGAACAAAAACCTTAAGCAAAACACCGGTTATTAAATTCTATCATCTAAATTCTATCACCGTTTATAGTAAAAAGAAGTTCATGAAAAATATATTTGGTAAACTTTTGATTGCAATGGCTGCTCTGTTATTATTCACAGCCTGTAAGAAAGATGCGGTTTTAACCTACCTGGATGTAGTAACATTTCCTCCTTCACTATCGGCTTCTACAAACAGTGTTTCTTTATCCGCTGCCAATACCGATTCTTCCGTTATAACATTTTCATGGCCTGCAGTGAATTATAAAATCAAAGCGCCCGTTACTTACGGGCTGCAGCTTGATATACCAGCCGATACAATAGGCAGCAGTGCATGGAGCAATGCTTTAACGATTGCATTAGGCAGTGATGTGCTCATTAAATCTTTTAATGGCGCTGATCTTAATACTACTGCTTTATCCAAATTAGGATTGATAGCAGATTCATTAAACACTCTGGTAGCAAGAGTGGTAGCTACGCTTGACAGGTCTGTTTATTCGAACCCCGTTTCTATTAAAGTGAGACCTTACAAAGTGGTTGTAAAAAATGTACTTTATGTACCGGGGGAATACCAGGGATGGGATCCGGCAACAGCGCCGGTTATAGCGGAAGTTACCGGCAAGCCTAAAATGTACGAAGGTTATTATTATATGCCAGGAACCGGGATGAAGTATTATAAATTTACCAACGCACGGGACTGGACCCATATTAATTATGGTGATGGTGGTAACGGAACCTTCAGTACTGATGGCGCTGCAGCAGGTTTGAGTGTTCCGGATGGCGGCTACTATGAATTGACAGCCAATCTGAATACCAACAAATGGACGGTTACCCAAACTACCTGGGCCATCATTGGCGATGCCACTCCGGGAGGATGGGGTACTGATACACAAATGAGCTACGATGCGGTAAACCAGGTATGGAAGATAACGGCGAATATGCTGTCAACCGGTTCATTCAAGTTCCGGGCAAACAAGTCATGGGTAATAGATTTCGGTATAGACAGCGACGGAAAACTCGTGTATGCGGACAATCCGTTTTTAGGGTACACCGCAGGATTAAACAATCTTTCAGTTCCATCCAGCGGCAATTATACCATCACACTTGATTTGCATAATTCCGGTAATTATACATACGACCTTCACAAGAATTAATATTACTCATACCTTTTATATTATTAAATGAAAAAGTACTTAATTGTAATTGTATCAGTGCTCATTTTCTCCTGTAGTAAAACAGACAATGCTGTTACGCACGGGTTAAGTACAGATCCTGCTCAATATGGAACACCTTACAGCAAAGTTCCGTCCGGTAAAGATGCCATAATATACCAGGTAAACATGCGCGCTTTCAGTACCGCAGGAAACCTGCAGGCTGTTACCGCCCGCCTCGATTCTATAAAAAGTCTTGGTGTGAATGTTATTTATTTAATGCCGGTTTTTCCTGTTGGCACATTGCGTTCTGTGAATTCACCTTATGCGGTTAAAGATTATAAGGCTGTGGGCAGCGAGTTTGGCACCCTGGAAGATTTACGAAACCTGGTAACGCAGGCGCACAGTAAAAACATGGCTGTTATTATGGATTGGGTAGCCAACCATACATCGTGGGATAATGCGTGGATCGCTAACAAATCATGGTATCAGCAAGATGCCTCGGGTAATATTATCAGTCCGGCAACATATAATGATGTGGCACAGTTAAATTTCAAAAATGACACCATGCGTACAGCGATGATAGAAGCGATGCGCTATTGGATTTTTGCTGCGAACATTGATGGCTACCGGTGTGATTTTGCTGATAACGATCCTTTCGATTTTTGGAAACAGGCGCTTACCTCTTTAAGAAGTATCAGTAGTCACCAGTTATTATTTCTCGCAGAAGGCACAAGGAGTGATCATTTCAGGGCCGGGTTTGATTTTATCTATGGTTTTGCATTCTATAACAAGTTGAAAGACCTGTTTTCAAACAATAAATCAACCACACAAATCAATGACGTCAACACATCTGAATATACAAATGCTTATGACGAGTCACAGGTGGTACGCTATATCACCAATCACGATGTCAACAGCTCGGATGGTACGCCACTAGATTTATTTGGAGGCAGGAAAGGTTCTATCGCGGCATTTTTAGTTGCCGCATATATGAAAGGCGTTCCCATGATATACAACGGCCAGGAAGTTGGAACACCTAACAGGTTAGCCTTCCCCTTCACATCAACAAAAATCAACTGGACCATAAACGCTGATATTACATCTGAATATAAAAAAATAGTAGCCTATAGA
>CAXSIE010000020.1:0-399 GCA_964237295.1 uncultured Flavihumibacter sp.
GTTCACAATCAATTTTCACCTCATCGCTAATAAGCACTCCGCCAGCTTCCAGCACTGCGTTCCAGTTGAGTTCCCAGTCTTTGCGATTAATTTTTCCCGTTACTGCAAATCCTGCTTTTTCATTACCCCACGGATCTTTAACAATGCCATTAAATTCAACGGTAAGCCTGATCCGCTTGGTAATCCCTTTAATGGTCAGATCTCCCCATACGGAATAGTTATCCTCACCCTCAGCTTTTTCGAGGGTGTTTGTTTTAAACGTAATTTCTTTGTGATTTTCAGTATCAAAAAAATCGGAAGCGGCCAGGTGACCATCGCGTTTGGCATCTCCCGTATCAATGGAGGAGGGGTTTATCCAGAAATCAACTTCCGCCGTTAAAAAATCATTTCCGGTAGTGT
>CAXSIE010000020.1:409-5788 GCA_964237295.1 uncultured Flavihumibacter sp.
TAAATGCTTCCATCATATTCCTTAAACACACCTTTAACGTTAGAGATCATAAGGTGTTTAATTTTAAAAGAGATGGTACTATGAACAGTATCAACTACCCATTTTGTTTTTGTTTCCATGTTGTGATTTTTAAGTTTATTGGCAATTTTTAAAATTTATACTTCAGCTATAGCTGGCTAATACATCATGATATGCTGTATTCTTTTCCATGATCGCCTTTGCGAAAGGGCACATAGGTAAAACTTTCATTTGTTCCTGCCTTGCATAAGTAATTGCAGCATCTACCAGTTTTCTGCCAATGCCCTTACCTTCATGTTGTTCACTTACTTCCGTATGTTCGATAATCATTTTTTGAAGGTCTGCCAGTTTGTAAACCAATTCAGTTACCGATTCATCCGGTTCACTGATATAAAACCTGCCTCCTTTTTTATCATGAGTGTGCTTTATTTCCATGTAAGTAAGTTTACTTTTAATTATTAAAAGTAAGGATAAAGTGGTTTAAATTAAGTTTTACAGTACTCCTTCTTTTCCAAATCCAGTGTCCTTTAAGGATTATATTTGTGCCTTGTGTTAAGAGACTGCTGGAACCATAGATTTATTTAACTACAAGGCAAATGGAAAATCTGACCGGTTGCATTTCTTATGTCAACGCAATGGATGTTTAATTGTAAATTGTAGTAAATAAAAGCCAGGTAATAATAATTGCCTGTTATATCAATCAATAACCATTAATTAAAATGAAGCAACAATTAGTTCTTGGTCTTCTTATATTCATCGGAATGGGAATAGTTTCCTGCGGTAGCCAGCCGGCTTCTGATACAACAGATAAGAAAACCACTCAGACAAAAATGAAAGAGGAAACTGTGCACTACAGCGCAGATACGGTTAAGATGGATGGTTTTTTAGTGTATGATGAAAACAATGATAAAAAAAGGCCTGCAGTTTTAGTGGTTCCTGAATGGTGGGGATTGAATGACTACGTTAAGAGCAGGGCAAAGCAGCTTGCTGATCTCGGTTATATTGCTCTGGCGGTAGATTTGTTTGGTAACGGACAGGTAGCCGATAATCCGGAAACAGCAAAAAAACTGACGGGACCTTTTTACCAGGACCTTCAAATGGCAAAAGCCCGATTTGATGCCGCACTTGCAAAACTGAAAACCTATCCCGGGGTTGATACTAATAACATCGCTGCCATAGGTTATTGTTTTGGCGGTACCCAGGTATTAAACGCTGCAAGACTGGGTGATAATTTAAAATGTGTGGTAAGTTTTCATGGCGGTCTTTCAGGAGCCCCTGCCGATAAAAATTTATTAAAGGCTAAAATACTTATTTGTCATGGAGAAGCCGATCAGTTTGTGAAACCTGATGAAGTTGCTGGATTCAGGAAACAAATGGATTCTATCAGTGCAGATTACACATTTAAATCATACCCTGGGGCAACACATGCTTTTACCAATCCTAATTCAACGGCAACAGGACAAAAATTTAAAATGCCTATTGAATATAATGCTGCCGCAGATGCTGCTTCCTGGAAAGATATGAAGCAATTCTTTGATGTTGTATTGAAGTAAGTACCTGGCTATTTGCCAATAAAGTAACCTTTTCTTCCTACTCCGGCTTTCCACTCTGTGGTTATAGAAAAACTTATCAGATTCAACACTTCAATTCATACGCAATTTCATGCTTGACTTAACACTACATTAATTCAACTTCAGGTTATGTACAAGAACAGTGTTGCAATATGTTGCCTTATATTAGCTACAGGTAACTTCGTTGGCGGACAATCTAAAACAGACAGTTCATTAAAAGCAATGCTTGTTAACAGGAATATTGATATCCTGAATAAAGTGTTGAATGATCCTTCCACATACAGGTGCCAGATCATTTATACGCAGATAAACCGCGACAGTCATAATCGCCCTATACTTAAAAATTATTATTATAACGTTGATCCTGACCTTTATTTCAATCCTGCTTCAACAGTTAAACTACCCCTGGCATTGCTTTCACTGGAAAAGTTGCACCGCATAAATGTTACTGATGTAAATAAATATTCACCTGTACAATTTGACAGCAGTAATACGGGTCAGATAAAAGTTTATACGGATTCTACCTCTGCAAACGGGTTTCCATCAATAGCGCATTATGTAAAGAAAGCTTTTTTGATCAGTGATAACGATGCTTATAACAGGTTTTATCAATTTAACGGGCAAAGAGATATCAATCGTATGCTTCATAATAAAGGATATAAGGATATCCGGATAACAAGGCAGTTCATGAGTTTGAATGAAGATCAGAACCGGCATACAAACCAGGTGAGGTTTGTGAATGAGAAGGGAAGCTTGTTATACCTTCAGCCTGCCGCCTATAATACCGATTCGTTTGATTACAGCCATATAGTAAAAATGGGTAAAGCTTATTATAACCGTTATGACAGCCTGATAAATGAACCCATTGAATTCACCAAACATAATAACATATCATTAGAAGACCTTCAACAGATATTACAATCAGTGCTGTTTTCCGAATCTGTTCCCGCTAAACAAAGATTCAACCTGGATAAGGACGACCAGGCATTTTTGCTCCGTTACCTGTCACAATTTCCATCAGAGACGAGTTTCCCGAAATATGACAGTGCTAAATATTATGACAGTTATGTAAAGTTTTTTATGAGGGATAGCACGCACCATTTGCCCCCATATGTAAGAGTATTTAATAAAGTTGGCTGGGCATATGGTTTCTTAACAGATGTCTCTTATATAGCGGATTTTAAAAACAATACAGAATTTATGCTGGCAGCAACTATTTATGTAAACAGTGATGGAGTTTTAAATGATAATAAATATGATTATGATGTGATAGGATACCCCTTCTTATATAACCTTGGACAAACAATCTATCAGTATGAATTAAAAAGAAAACAATTGTATAAACCGGATCTTTCAAAGTTTAAGGTTTCTTATGAACACAGGGATCCTAAAGATATGCGGCCTTCTGTTGGAGATGCTGATAACTGATACCAAAGAAGCTGTATTTTTTCCTTTCTTCATATAAATATTTAGAAAAGTGAATTGACCATAAGGACACTATAGTTTCGGCATTTCAATTCAAGAAGGACTCTGTGATTAAATCTTTTATAGATAAAATACAAAAAGAGGTTAGCGTAATGCTAACCTCCTGTGTATTCTGATTTGTTTCAGGGATGTTTAAGTATTTACAATTTTATAAGTTTCCTTGTGTCAGTCCATTTTCCTATCTGCACTTTTAAATAATAAGTTCCGGTTGGCAATTCACTTACATTCAGATTTAACTGAGACTCAGGCAAGCCCTTTGATAATTTGTATTGTTTTACAACGATACCTGCAAGGCTTACAATCTGCACATTCATTGCTCCGGTATAATTGTTATTTATACGCATGGAGAAAACCTTATTAACAGGATTTGGATATATAGAAAATAGCTGTTTTGCCAGTGGTAAATTATCAGAAGCATACCCTTGAGATATTGAGTTGGTGCCTTGTGTTGATGGATCTGCCGATGCATCAATGTTTCCGGCTATAAAATCCATCCAGTTGATATTCCACCAACCATTCTGGGTTGAAACAATTCTAAGTGTCTGGTTTCCTGCAGATAAATATAATGGAACACTTACTGTTTTCCAGATTTGAAATCCACCTGTTTGCGGTAGATTAAGTGTTGCCAGAACATTACCGGAAGCATTTTTCACTTGTAATTGTTGTCCTGCAAATGGACTGGCAACCCTGAAGTTAACAGTATAATTAGACGAAGCAGTTACGTTTACATTGTATTCAAACCAATCACCATATTCTATCCAACCTAAATCGGAGCCACCGCCATTATCCAATGTGCTCTCGGCTATTACTCCGAACATGGAGCTGTAATTTTCCGATTCAATCTTGCCGGGTATAACATTAGACAAAGATAAAGATGACATTGAAGAACCAGTATTAATAAATTCAAGCCAGTTAATATTCCACCATCCTGACTGGGAAGAATATACACGCAGTGTTTGATTGCCTGCTTTTAAATTGACATTTCCACTTACCGTTTTCCATGTCTGGAATCCACCGGTTTGCGGTATGTTAACCGTTGACAGGACAGAACCATCAGAAGATTTCAGTTGAAGCTGTTGCCCTGCATAAGGCGAAGCTACCCTGAAATTAACGGTGTAAGTTCCGGCGGCAGCTACATTAACATTATATTCCATCCAATCGCCCAATTCGATCCAGCCTACATCCAGGCCTCCATTAATATCGCCGGTAGGTTCAGGTATTACGCCAAACTGCGCATTGTAGTTTTCAGCTTCAATCTTACCCGGCACAGGAGCATACCCTGTTACTACCGCTGCAGGTATGGATATAAATTCGGCCCAGTTTATATTCCACCAGCCGTTTTGAACAGATGATATTCTTAGTGTTTGTGTACCCGCTTTCAGGCTTACCGTAGCACTTACTGTTTTCCATGTTTGGAAACCACCGGTCTGAGGAATATCTACAGTTGCTAGAACAGACCCATCAGAACCTGTCATCTGGAGCTGCTGACCTGTATTAACAGTAGCCACCCTGAAATTAACAGTATAATTTCCTGAAGTAGCCACATTTACATTGTAATCCATCCAGTCTCCATAGTCAATCCATCCAACATTCTGTCCGCCTCCATCATCACTGGTCTTTTCATTTTGTACCCCGAACATGTTATTGTAATTCTCGGTTTCGATTTTTCCCGGAAGCGCAACAACCGTGTTTGAGGTCGGAGGTCTGTTTGTAACCGGTGCAGGGCTGACCACGATATTAATATCATCGGATGCTGTTGCTCCGCTATTATCAGTTACAGTAAGACGGAACGTATAAGTACCTTCGACCAGATTACTGATTGTTGGATTATAAATGTTACTGTAGTTGATGTCATATTGAGATGGGCCGGAAGTTTTAGTCCAGGCATAGGTTGTAATCCTTCCATCGGGATCTGTTCCGCTTCCAGCAAGTGTGATACTATTTGTTGGTAATGTTATATTTTGATCAGAGCCGGCATTTGCAGTAGGGTTTTGATTCGGTACAGACGGAGTGGAAGTGCCGCTCCTTGAATATTGAAGCATCCACTCATAAATATTCATATTGTTTTCCTTAAAAGCAGGATCATACGTTGTTGACCAGGCATCATGACCATCAACGGGAAAAATAGTTTTTTTAGCTATCGGATTAAGTACAGCTGAAGGATTTATCAACATATTCAATGCTGTAATTTTATCTATATAACCTATAGTATTGGAAACAGGTACTGAATTGTCTCCCAGGTTATGTGTAGCCCAAATAGGTAAATGAGAATTGGCTAATACCGACACACGTTCATCTATCGGTC
>CAXSIE010000020.1:5798-6139 GCA_964237295.1 uncultured Flavihumibacter sp.
ATACGCCGCAAACAGGAACAATTGCCGCGATTTTATTTGCATTCTCAAGACTCTGACCTGAATAATCCCATACTGGTCCGCCACCCATGCTCAAACCGGTTAGATAGATTCTACTTGTATTAACCCGGTAATTCTTTATAGCGTAATCTATAACATCCTGGATATCACTAGGGCTTGGCCAGCTAATAAACTGGGGAGATAATATAATAAATTTGAATGTTTGTCCATTAACGGTAAAAGACTTGGGGAAAGTTCCTGCATTGATCAACTTGGGAGGGCCGTTACGTAATACCCAGGGTAGCGAGGTGGCATCGCCATACCCTAACTCCCCAACACCATGA
>CAXSIE010000020.1:6149-23628 GCA_964237295.1 uncultured Flavihumibacter sp.
GAACAAAAATAATTAACGGGTAAGTCTGGTTGTCATTATAACCCTGGGGAAGATATTCATACCATCCATTAACATTATTGGTCATATACGTTCTGATTCGCGCATTCTGAACCTGAGAATAAGACGTAGCATCAGAAAACAAAAAAAAGATAACAGCAATAAACTGAAAGTAATACTTCGGTTTTAAAATTGAACTCATAATAATAAATACTAATTAAATAATAATTCAAACGATAACGTGGATAGTTAAAAGGAAAGGCTTAAAGGTGTAAAGCAGGGATAAGTAATATTAGATCAATAAATGCTAAAACGGCCAAAACCATGCCAAAAGGCCTTACTTATTACTGCAAGCAACCGGAGAATACATAAAATTGACTACGAACAGGTTTTGTTCAAAAAAAGTTATAAATTCTAAGTTTTCTTTGTTCAAAATTTAAAAACGTAAAAAAATTTGCTCTAAGTGTTTATATGTATATAAGTCTTGTAACAATCCTTATATATAAACTAAACTTTAATATTACCTATGGGGCCTAAAAAAACTAATGAATGTTATCCAGAATTTGTAAACGTAATTAATAATTTTAAATTTTAAAGTTTGCAAAATTATTATACAAGTCGCTGTAAATATACCTGGTACAAAGGATTTGTTTTTAATTCAATGTGTTTCTTTCTGCTTTATTGATTTTTGCAAACATAGCAGACACCTGGAAATATTAAGAATTTTCTTGGTGTTCTTTCTTGTTCTTTGCGCCATATGTTTTTGTTGCCTATTTTTGCATTAATAGCAGTTGTATTATAATAAGGGTTGAAGTTTGGCAGGCTTACTAATTATTGAAAGATGATGGATTCAACATTTGTATTAAATACAATTTTTATTATAGCCTGCAGTTACAAACTATTGAAGAGTTACATAATTACAAAACACAATTACCATTCAACTGGCTAATACCAACCAATGAGATTTCCTTCTGCATATTATCTGATGTTGATCTATCTCACTGTTATGTTTAAGCCCCTGATACCCGTCATCAGTGATATGTATTCTCATACTTTTAGTGAAGCTATTCACCTTGCAACCATCCATGCTGTATATGGAACGCACCATCTTGAAAAGGCGCTGGCTACAACCGGTGAAAGTGATAGCAAAGATCCAAAAAATATTAAATCCGGTGAAACTTATAACGTACATATAGGTTCGTCAGCATGTATTTTTAATTACCTGTCAGATACAATAAAGCCTGTATATTTTTTGAGGCCGTTTTATAAACTCTCCAATATTTTTCTTTCCATACCGGTACCTCCTCCTGAGGGCCATTAATTATTTTAAGTACCATCATTTTTTTGAGGAGAAATATCACTGTTGAGTTAAACATGAAATCGGGTATAAATTGCTATAAGCAGTCAGCAGACCAATAAGTTCAAACTTCATCCTGCTAGCTGATAGCTGACCCCATGATAGTAAATGCATCAATGCATAATTAACACAACACTGGTTGATTATTATATTATTCGTATACAGTAAGCTGTATTTCGCTACCGTTCACTGTTTAATTATTCTTTAAATACAACTAATATGCTCAGGCTTATTTATATGATCATTTTAACGGGAGTTTCCTTGTCTCCCATGTCACAGGTTTCCATTCGTGGAAACATTGTTGATAGTAAAACATACCTTCCTGTGGAAGGAGCTACAGTTACATTAATGCCTTTAAAAATTTCTACGGTTACAAATGAAAATGGGCGTTTCATCTTTAGAGGCAGGTATGATAGCGGTAGTGTGATAATGATTAATACTATTGGTTATGTACAATTCCAATTTACGGCAGCCCGGTTATTAAAAAATACTACAATCAGTCTGGTTCAAAAACAAATAGAATTGCAGGATGTAATAGTGCTTGCCAATTCAGGCGATCAGTTTAAGCCCATCAGTAAAACGGATATAGCTATGCGTGGTGTGAATAATTCGCAGGAAGTGCTGCGTATTATTCCGGGTATTGTAATTGGCCAGCACCAGGGTGGGGGTAAAGCAGAACAGATTTTTCTAAGGGGTTTCGATGCCGACCACGGCACAGATTTCAGAATGGATGTAGATGGTTTGCCCATAAATATGGTATCTCATGCACATGGCCAGGGATTTGCCGACAGCCATTTTATCATACCCGAAACAATTGAAAGCGTTGATTTTAAAAAAGGTCCTTTCACTGCTGGCAAGGGTGATTTTGCTACTACCGGGTTCGTTGATTATAATACAAAAGATGCATTGAGTACCAATCTCGTGAAGCTGGAAGGAGGAATGTTTAATACGTACCGGGCCCTGGGTATGTTTAATCTTTTAAATGATAAGATGAAGGAGCATCAGCAATCATGGTATGTTGCTTCCGAATACAGGTATGCTGATTCCTATTTTGATAACCCTCAGCATTTCAAGCGATTTAATTTATTTACAAAGTATAATGGCAAACTTTCGGCTCATACATTTTTTGCAGCATCCGCTACCACCTTTTGGAGTAAATGGAACGCCTCCGGACAAATTCCCGACAGGGCTGTAGATAAGGGGCTTATTGGTTTTTACGGCGCTATTGATCCTTATGAAGGCGGCTTAACTTACCGCACCAATGCTAATGTGCAATTAACCACATCGTTTGATAACGGAGACTTGCTAAAAAATCAACTGTATTATTCAAATTCTCATTTTGACCTTCATACAAATTTTACTTTTTTTCTGGTGGATTCTGTAAATGGTGATGAGATAAGGCAATATGAAGCAAGAAATCTTTTTGGCTATAACGGCAGTTACTCCCATACAGGCTATATCAATAATACAAAATTAATTACCGAAGCAGGTTTGAATGTTCGGAGCGATAAGACCCTGAATTCAGGATTATCTCACACTATGGATCGCTTTATTACACTTGAACAAATTAAATCAGGTGATATCTCTCAGTTGAATATTGCACCGTATCTGAGCGAAACTTTTAATGTTAATCAGCACATAAGTATCAATACAGGACTTCGTTACGACCAGTTTTATAATAAATACAATAATAAGCTGCCAAGCGATAGCACCCTTTCCGGAGTAGGTATCTACAAAGCCAATGCAAATATTTTTAGTCCGAAATTGAATTTTTATTATCATGTAAATGATAAAGTGCAATTTTACCTGACAACCGGTAAGGGTTTTCATTCTAATGATACGAGAGCAGTTGTAGTGGAAAAGGGTATAAAGATATTGCCGGCTGCATATGCGGCTGATGCAGGAACTGTTTTTAAACCGGAAAAAAATGTGTTGATCAATGTTGCCATATGGTATATAAATCTGCAACAGGAATTTGTATACAGTGGCGATGGTGGTGATATTGAGTTTAATGGGAAAACACGCAGGGTTGGTTTTGACTTTTCTGGGAGATACCAACCAGTTAAGTCGTTATATTTTGATGCGGACCTGAATTATGCGCATGGCCGGGCTGTTGAGGCAGCTAAAGGACAGAATTATATACCTCTGGCGCCAATATGGACAAGTTCAGGCGGCATTACTTTTACCAACAAAACCGGCATTAACGGTAGTTTAAGATACCGGTATATCGGGGACAGGCCAGGCAATGAAGACAATAGCCTTACTGCGATTGGTTACTTTATAACAGATGCAGTAATTAACTACAAAAAACCTGCATATGAAATTGAGTTGGTGGTCAATAACATTTTTAATGTAAAATGGAAAGAGACTCAATTCGACACAGAAACACGCTTAAAGAATGAACCTTTAGCAGTAGATGAAATGTGTTTTACTCCCGGTACTCCGTTCGCAGCCAGGTTAAGTTTTACTTATTTCTTTAAATGATTTAAATGATGCGTTCTTATACAAATCATTAAAACAGAAAGCATCACCAAATTTAAAAAATGTATGAAGAAAGATTTATCTTTTCGAATTGAAGCGTTGGCTTGCAGGTTTCATTTTTATTAAAATGATAAACCAAACTAACTACACTCCCTAAACGCTGAAAAAAATATTGATTTTTAATGTTGAACTCATTACTAGTGTTAAGTTAAGGATAAGATGACGTGTTGAGTTGAAGTGTTTTTTTAAAGCAGAAAAACTACGCGTCACATTAGATTAACTTGGCACTAGATATCGTTGTCGCTTGAATTATCCAGGTTAGCAAGTTCCCCTTCATCCAAATCATCGGATGCAGGATCACTGCTGAAATCAGGATCTTCAGCTATTCCTTCTTCAGCTTCCTGTTTGGCTTCCTGTATCGGATTAAGCGGCTTTTCTTCTTCAGCAGCAATTTTTTTTCTTGATGGTTCCATAATTTGATTATTAAAAAGTTTACTGTTCTGTAAAGTTGAAATTACATTTAGAAAGTCATACAGATGTATTATCTGTACTTCCGGGATAATGTTCTGAAAGTATTCCCTGCACTTTTTCTTTAAGTTTATCCGGACAATTAGTATTGAATAATACGTGAAGAGGATCTAACTCAACATGATAACATTGACTTGGTATCAGGCTAATACCATCAAGATTAATATTTTCCTGGTCCAGCTTTGCCAGTGCGGTTTTTATTTTTGTTTGAACATCATTTGATAAAGGTGGTTGCAGCATACAAATTTTTTTGATTAAAATTATCATACAATTAAGCATACGGATAACAGCAGCGCTGATTCAACCCGTAATTTATAAAATCAGCATAGAATATCAATAAAAATAGCAGTTCAATTATTTTAGTGTCCTTTTAATTACAGATTGGCTCATTTTCTATCCGGCGGTCAGCTTTCAGCAGTAATCATTGCATTCATAAGGTGTTGAATGTTAATAACAGCTAATTACTGATATCATTATTTATGTTTCATGCTTATCTTGATATCTTAACATCAGTAACTTTCATTTCCCTTTAATGTGAAATACAATGGGTACATATTTCCCCAGAAATTATTAATTGGTAAATTAGTTATTATGATTTTGCGGTACGGCTTTTTAATAGGTTTTGTTGATTGTTCTTTTAAATAACACAATAAATCACCATTATGGATAACAAATCATCAAACAAGCCTGATAATGAGAACCTTAATCAGCATTCTGAAAATAAAAAAAAGGAAGATCCTTCTGTGGAGAATGGAAAAAAGGCTATAGACACTCAAAATAAAATTGAGAAAAAATCGGAAGAAGAAAAGGATAAAGATGCAGATCAATGGAGAAATGAAGGATAAGTGAATCGTTTATACAATAGCGTAATACTTTAATAACTATTGTTTAAAGTTGAAAAGCTTTCGTTGATAATGGGCTTAACAATTTAATTTCATAAGTTTTAAATTAAACTGTTAAGCTGTAATTTAAATTAATTGGTAAAATGATCTATTAGGGGTTTTTTCTATTCTTATTAGGTGTTTATTGCATGTCAAATATTTCTTCTTAAGTGGCATAATTTTTAACATATAATAAATACGGAATATTAACAAAATGTAATATGTCCATTGAGGAGGCAACAGATTTTTAATAAAAGTCGAATCCTTTTTTTCTTTTTAAAATAAATCAAGAAGGATGAAAATTTTTACCTGGCATATACACGGAAGCTATTTATATTACTTATCACAGGGAAATTTTACCATATATATACCGCTAAAAGACGAAAGAACAGAAGGTTATTACGGCAAGGGTGAAACGTTTCCTTTTGGTAATAATGTAATTGAGGTACCCTTTAAAGAAGTAAGAAACCTTTCATTCGACTGCATATTATATCAGACACAACAAAATTATCTTATTGATAAATATACTGTTCTGAGTGATGAACAGCAGCAACTTCCTTCCATTTACCTAGAGCACGATACTCCCAGGGAACACGCCGTGAACAGCAGGCATATTATAAGTGATCCGAATATTACATTGGTTCATGTTACGCATTATAACAGTTTAATGTGGGATAACAATGGTTTGCAGGCTGAAGTAATAGAACATGGGGTATGTTCTTCAGATATTAATTATAAAGGGGATATTGAACGAGGAATTGTTGTAATCAATAATCTTCCTAAAAGGGGAAGGCTTCTTGGATTGGATCTTTTAATTGAAGCCAGGAAATATGTGCCTATCGACCTGGTAGGTATGGGAACCGGTGAACTGGGATTAGGTGAAGTGTTGCATCCCCGTTTACCTGAATTTCTTTCCCATTACAGGTTTTACTTTCATCCGGTAAGGTATACCAGCCTCGGGTTGTCGGTGCTTGAATCTATGATGCTGGGAATGCCCGTGGTAGGGCTGGCCACTACAGAGCTTCCAACCGTTATAACAAATAATGTTTCTGGTTTCATTCATACAAATTTTGAATACCTGGTTCAAAAAATGAAGCTGCTGCTTCGTGATAAAAATCTTGCTACTAAGCTTGGTGAAGCATCAAAAAAAACTGCTGTTGAAAAATTCAATATAAAACGATTTACTGCTGATTGGGAACGGCTTTTCTATAAAGTTACTTCGGCTGTAAAACCTCTATTAATCCGGGAAGGTGTTGAATAATTTATTATTAAATCTTTTTCCATGAAAATGAAAATTGCATTTATCAGTGAACATGCATCTCCTCTCGCAACCCTTGGTGGCGTAGATGCAGGAGGACAAAATGTTTATGTAGCAGAACTCTCGAAATATCTTTCACAGGAAGGCTTTGAAGTGGATATTTTTACAAGATGGGAAGACGCTGGCCAACCCAAGATTGTAAGCTGGTTGCCTGACGTTAGGGTTATTCATATTAAAGCAGGAGCAGTTAAGGTGATTCCTAAAGAAGAACTGTTGCACCATATGCCTGAGTTCAGGGATGAAATGGTTTCTTTTATCAACCAGGAAGGCATTGATTATAAGTTAATACATGCACATTTTTTTATGTCGGCATGGGTAGCTTGTGAACTGAAGGCCCAATTAAGCATCCCTTTTGTGGTTACCTTTCACGCATTGGGCATCATAAGAAGAATGCATCAAAAAGGAAAGGATAGTTTTCCTGCTGAAAGGTTACAGATTGAAAAAAATGCTATCGCTCAGGCGGATCAGGTAATTGCCGAATGCCCACAGGACAGGGAAGACCTTATCAGGTATTACATGGCTGATCCAAAAAAAATAACCGTTATACCATGCGGATTTTGTCCTGATAATTTTCATCCTGTTAATAAAACGCTAGCGCGTCAAATTATAGGCATTCATTCTGACGAGCGTATCATACTACAGCTTGGCAGGATGGTTCCACGTAAAGGTGTTGATAATGTTATAGAATCATTAGCAATACTTCGGAATAATAACATCAAAATCAGGTTATTGATAGTTGGTGGTGAATCAGACTTGCCAGATCCGGTTATCTGCCCTGAGATAGGCAGGTTACAACAACTTGCCGTAGCGAAAGGGGTTGAAGGTTCCATTACATTTACAGGCCGCAAAAACCGCAATCTTCTTAAATTCTATTATGCTGCTGCAGATATTTTTATTACTACTCCCTGGTATGAGCCTTTTGGAATAACACCTTTAGAATCTATGGCTTGTGGAACTCCAGTAATAGGCGCAAATGTTGGGGGCATTAAGTTTAGTGTTGTTGATGGAAAAACAGGATTTCTGGTTCCTCCTAATGATCCTCAGGCATTATCTGAAAAGATAGCTACATTGTTAGCTGATGAAGCATTGTTAAATAGCATGAGGATAAATTCATTGCTTCGCGTTAATACATTTTTTACCTGGGAAAAGATCGCGGAGATGACTACCGATGTATACGAACAAATTGTTGAAGAGGTGCCTTCTAAAAAAGTTATTTCTCTATGGAATCATTCTCCCAAGCCCGTGATAAATATGGAAGGAAAAATTCCTATGGGGAAAGAGGCAGGATTATAGTAGTAATTAATTACCATGCAAAAAGCAATATTCATTGATAAGGATGGTACGCTGATTCGTGATATACCTTTTAATGCGAATCTGGAGTTAATAACACTTGAAGACAAGGTTATAGAGGGACTTAAGAAATTTTCAGGCAAAGACTATTTAATTATTATTATCACCAATCAGTCAGGGCTGGCTCATGGCTACTTTACTGAAAAAGACCTTGAGTCTGTTGAAACGTATATCAGCCAATTGCTGTTAGCTGATGCAATTCAATTAGATGGATTTTATTATTGCCCTCATTATCCCGGCGCCTCTGTAAAAGAATTTGATGCTGCCTGCGATTGCAGGAAACCCATGCCTGGCTTGTTGTTACAGGCAGCAGTTGATTTAAATATTGATTTGAAACAATCATGGATGATTGGTGACATCCTTAATGATGTTGAGGCAGGCAACAGGGCAGGATGCAGGACAATTCTTATAAACAACGGGAATGAAACTGAATGGATAACGGATACTGATAAGAGAAAGCCTTCGTTTATCGTAAAAGATATGCTGGAAGCTGCTGAAATTATAACAGAAAATATTTTTTTACCAGCATCTTCTTATAACTTATCAGAAGAAATGAATTAGTATTCCACACCTGCATTATGGAAAATAGCTGGTCAATATGCAAGAGGATTTTATGTATCCGTCCCGATAATATGGGTGATCTGTTAATGTCGTCTCCTGCTATCAGGGCCTTAAAAAAAACATTTGACTGCCATATCACCGTTCTTACATCATCAATGGCAAGCAGCATTGCTTCTTACATACCTGAAATTGACGAGATAATCAGTTTTGACCTTCCCTGGGTAAAAAATAACAGGAGTTTTGATCCGGCTTCATTTAATGACATCATACTGCAAATTCGTTTAAAGCATTTCGATGCTGCAGTTATTTTTACCGTTTACAGTCAGAATCCGCTTCCATCTGTTATGATTGCTTTTATGGCAGGCATTCCTTTGCGCCTTGCATATTGCCGTGAAAATCCTTATGCATTGCTTACTGACTGGGTTCCCGAAAAAGAACCTTATTCATTTATCAGGCATCAGGTACAACGTGATCTTGACCTGGTAGCCTCCGTAGGCGCCACTAATGATGAAACCAGATTATCTCTTAAAATTGATGAAAGTAAATGGCCGGCGCTTCAAAACAGGTTACAACTTATTGGAGTGGATACATTCAAATCATGGATGATCATGCATCCGGGTGTCAGCGAAGCTAAAAGAGCATTTCCGGAATCGGATTGGATAACAATTGCCAAAAGTATCATTAAAGACCCGGGCATCCAGGTGTTGTTTACAGGGGGGCCTGCCGATACAGCCCTCGTTACGCGTTTAACTGCACAAACCGGAAAAGATACTTTTAATCTTGCAGGCCTGTTATCAGTGGAAGAATTTATTTTGCTGATAAAAATGTGCCAGTTGGTGGTTTCCGTTAATACCGGCACGGTACATATCGCCGCTGCAACCGGTACCGCTGTAATAGTTTTATATGCGCTCACAAATCCCCAGCATACACCCTGGAAAGCTACCGGTAAAATATTTCCATTTGCTGTTCCGGCACAGCTGCATAGCAGCAACGAAGTGATCCGCTATGTACATAGAACTATGCAGGACTATGAAATCAAAGATATTGACCTGAAAGAAGTATTATGTGCTGTTCGTGACCTGCTGTCGGGAAGCAGCAATGATCCTGCATACATTATTCCTGAATTGGTCTCTTATCCCACATACAGCTCCCATTATTAGGCCACAAGGCAATAGGCAGGAATAAAAGAATAAAGGGAAATTGTTAAGTATTTGTTTGTGCCTTTGAGATCTACTTGTATTTGAAAGATGGCTTATATACGCTGAGGAGTTCTTCTAATTCATTCATCACATAATTGAAGTCATTAGTTTTTGTCCAGTCAATAGTACGGTGCAATTTATGATTCAACGGCCCCCATCTTTCAGGTTCTCCGTCCATGCTTATAACGATGCTGGGTGTTTTTACGGCTGCTGCGATATGAGAGACGCCGGTGCAGTTGGAGATCAGCAAACAGGCATTTTTTATGAGTGCGGCCATAGCGCCCAATGAAGTTTTACCCGCCGCAATAACAGACTCGTGCTGCATCAATGCCGTTACTTCTGTTACAAGAGGCAGTTCATCAATTGTACCGGTAACAAGTACTTTCAAACCCCTGCCTGCGCAATAGTCGGCAAGGGCTGCAAAGTGTTCCGTTGGCCATTGTCGCCACGCGCCTCTTGAACCGGGATGTACGCAAACATACTCATTGGTCACTACCGGCAGTTCCAGGGAACTTAATTCAATTAAGTCTGATTCATACAAAGGAAATTCCAGATAGTTGCCTGCGGCTGGCAGTTCCAGGTGATCCATAAGTTTCAGGTGTCTTTCTATCTCGTGGCAATGTTCAGGATATTCAACAAATAATCCATTATCAGGATAATAAACGTTTTTATAAAAAAAACCTGCGGTATTTTCTGCTCCCAACAGCGCTACCATGGGATTTACCAGGGTGCCATTGCCCTGCATTTGCAGTACCAGGTCATACTTTTCCTGTTGCATTGCTGATAAGAAGTGAAGGAACTCCTGTGCATCGAATGGCTGTTCCGGCAGACCGGGATAACCGGGGAAATGAATAAAACTGTTAAAGTAACGGGGAAACCTGTTTATTAATGATTTGGCCCAGGGTAGGCCCAGCAGTGTTATTTGTGCCGAAGGATACGCGCTTCTTAATGATCTTATGGCAGGTATCACACAAAGCATATCACCTAATTGCAAAGCTCTGAATACGGCAATTTTTTTTATCTGGTGGGCAGGTAATTTCATGAAACAGTTTTAAAAAAATAATACACGGTATTTAATCGCCCCGTATAACTGCCAGTAAACAGATAAAAAAGGTATAGCAAAAGAAGTAACGATCATTTCTGATACATGACGGATGGAATGTGAAGTGCCGCTGAGCCTTTTTTGAATGAACCGGATCATCAGATAAAGCCATACAAGAAATGAAGGTATAATCAGGCGGCTATCATGCGTAACTATTCCCGCCAGGAAAATAATCAGGGCTATAATAATAAAATAATAGTTCCATGCCGGCGAAGGCTGGATCTTTGAACGATATAAGGCAGGGAACTTTTTATATAAAAGCGCATTAAAAATACCTTTGTGTTGTTCTTTGATACTTACCCCCCAGGGAGCTTCCCTCACCGGATGTACCACCAGTGCGGTTTCAACGCGTGTAACAGGAACTTTATGGGAGAGCAGTTTAAATTCAAGATCGCTGTCTTCGCGCCAGGCCATTAAAAATCTTTCATCAAATCCGCCGGTAAGCAATAATGCCTCCCGGGTGATGCAACAATTAGCTGTTACAAATGCTGCACTTTCAAGGTTAGCTGTATTTCGTGCAAAATCAGTGGGTTTGTCAGTAACCGGAACTTT
Source organism: uncultured Flavihumibacter sp. (assembly GCA_964237295.1). Lineage (GTDB taxonomy): Bacteria > Bacteroidota > Bacteroidia > Chitinophagales > Chitinophagaceae > JADCRZ01. The sequence goes on from CAXSIE010000020.1 coordinate 17,476, forward strand.
AATAGTTCCTGTAAATGCAGCCAGCGATTCACCCTGGTATGCCCTGATGAGTGATGTAAGCCAATTTGTGTCAGGCACACAATCATCATCGGTAAAGGCAATAAGGGGGGAGACAGTATGTTGCCATCCAAAGTTACGTGCCGTAGCAGGTCCTTTCTTTTCAGGCAGCTTTAAAAATTTATAGCTGCACCTGCCCTGAAGCATTTGTGTTACAATATCGGCACTTACTTCATCCGGACCATCACTTACCACAATAACCTCAAATTGGTTATGATCCAGTGATTGCCCGTTAATTGCTGACAGGCATCTGGCCAGCAATAACGGACGTTTGTACGTTGGTATTACTATCGAAATCATAATTGGCTTCATAATCTTTTTGAATTAAAAACGAACCCATAATTAATGAATCAAAAGGTGAGGACCAGAAACATTCCAGCGCATGCCGGGGAGTGCAAACTATTGGTTTACCAAGGGTATTAAAAGAGGTATTCACCAATACCGGAACACCGGTTAGCTCTTTAAAAGCTTTTAATAAGTCGTAATACCTGGGATGCTGCTCCCGGTTGATTGTTTGTATGCGTGCGGTTCCGTCTACATGCCTTACGGCGGGTATCTTGTCAGCTTTATCGGGAAGCACGTTGTGAATGAACAGCATATAGGGCGAATAGGAAGCGTTTTCAAACCACTCATGAGCATCTTCTTCCAGCACCACCGGTGCTACCGGCCTGAAATCTTCCCTGTCTTTAACTTCATTAAGTTTTGCCTGCATTGATGGATCGATAGGGGAGGCAAGAATAGACCTGCTGCCCAAAGCACGTGGTCCGAATTCCATACGTCCCTGGTACCAGCCGATGATTTTATTCTCTGCCAGGATTTCAGCAGTTTCCCGTGCCACATCGGCCATTTTTTTATAAGGCACTTTCGCCCATTTCAAAAATTTCTCAATTTCTTGGTCGCTATACTCAGGTCCCCAGTAAGCATGAGACATGACAAACTTTTTACCCGGCATCTTCTGCTGCTGCAGGTCCGTCCATATTGCCGCTCCCAAGGCGGTACCTGCATCACCGGCGGCAGGTTGAACCCAAACATTTTCAAATGGACTCTTATCGCGTATGCGAGCATTCAGTACACAGTTGAGCGCTATACCGCCGGCCAGGCAAAGGTTCTTTTCACCTGTTTCCTTATGCAACCAGTTCACCAGTTCCAATACCGTTTCTTCCAGCACGTACTGAAGTGAATGTGCAATATTAAAATGATGTTTAGTGAACGGGTCATTTTTTAATCGTACCGGACCAAAACGTTCTTCAAGATTTTCATTGGTTATGGTATACATTCCGTTATCTCCCAGTTGTATCATCTCCCTGAAATCATGTATGAAATCAGGTTTCCCGTATGACGCCAGGGCCATCACTTTATATTCATCAGAAGAATGAAGAAAGCCCAGGTAAGTAGTAAGCCTTTCATACAATAACCCCAGCGAATGGGGCATGTTAACCTGTCCGATACGGGTTAGCTCCGTGCCTGACCCGATATTATAAGTTGTGGTGGCAATTTCACCTCTTCCATCGAGTGTAAGTACGGCTGCATTTTGGTATGGTGATGGAAAAAAAGCACTGGCAGCATGTGCGATATGATGTTCCGTAAAATGCCATTTGGCTTTATCTTTAACTGTACCGATGAAACGGGTTTGTAAATGATGCGGGTAACCATCCACTAATTGTCCGGGAGCGTTTATTATGGATGATAAAAATAAGGGATCCCAGGGTGATGTCCATTCGGGATGATTAAAACCTTTTCCCGGATCGAGTGGAACAGCTATTTCACCTGATCCATTGTGTTTACCCAACAGTAATGCGGGATCGAAAGAATAAGCGATATGATCCACATCGTTCAAATGAATATTTGCGGTTTTAAGGCAATAGTCAATAGCATGAAACGGAAGTTCATAAGTTGAAAAAGGAATGGGCCGTTTACCATGTTTAATTTGGGTAAACCGCTCTTCTTCAGCGGCAGCAATCAGTATTCCATCTTTAAGTAAACATGCAGCCGAATCATGAAAAACAGCATTGAGTCCCAGAACGTACATAGTTGAAGTTTAAGGTAATTGTTTAAAAAATCATTCCAGGGATCGTCAGGTTATGACTATGAAATCACAACCTCACAGTTTTTCCATCAATCAGAGGCTTAATCACCTTTTGTTCATCAAGTAACGCATTGGCATAAGGCTGATACAATATACGCTGCGGTGGACCGCCGGCAGCGGGTTTCAGGTCCCACAAGCCTGAACGATGCCAGGTTTTTAAATCATCCCAGTCTGGCCGGTCAATTATAGGATAGAGACAGATACCCCATAACGGAATACCTTCTTTAAGAACGCTGTAACATTCTCTTGTCATAAACCTGATCCATCCGGGACGGTCTTCTTTAGGATGGCTTGTTTCAGTTATAACAACAGGGAGTTTATATCTTGCGTATGCCTGCTTTAAAAGTTGTCTGAAAGGCAGCCACCTGGAATCAGGTTTTTCATTCAGCCAGGGCAAAAATTCCTGGAAGCCGGTTACCCACTGGTTGTTATAATAAAAATTAAACCCCAGCATGTCGAGCAGTTCCGGTGAACCGCCTAATTCCGGACATAACCGTCCGCACAGCATATCAACAGCCTGAAACTGATCCATATTTAATGCGTTGGCTTCCATTAGTTGCAGGGGCGTTGCATTCAAAGGCGGCACAATGTTCACCAGCGGTTCAGTGGTTAAAAAACGGATACGGGGATCTTCTTTCAGCATAACATGTGTGCCTTCAATGTAGGCCTTCATCAGGCTATATTTTATTTCCCAGCCTTTACCGGTAAGATAAGGTGTTGTCTTTGCTTCTTCACCACCCAGCCATGAAAGAAAGCTAACTTCGTTTATGGGTGTTATTATCAGGGTTTGATCAGGTTCAATACTTCTGTAAAAGCGAACGAATGCCCGGCATAAAGAGGTGAATCTTTTAACAAACGATGGATTCAGCGGATTAAGGTCATCCGGAAAACCAAAGTGACATATGTCCCAGATCTGCTGTATTGAATTGGCTTTACCGCGTTCCATCATGTATTGTACGGTGGACCAGTCGTATTTATAAGGTTGTTGTTCAACTTTACTCCATCTTATTCCTTCCCGCACGGTTTTAATGTCAAATAAAGAGAGGTTTTTATAATCTCGATCTATGAGTTGTAAATGCCCCGTAATGTTTATAAAATCCACTCTTTTACCTGATGCGTTTAACTGATCGGAGCATTCGTATCCCGCCATCCAAAAAGAATTGAAAGGATTTGTTTTATTCTTGATTGCATTATGTGACAGTTCCGTGGGTATTGTATGAGCTTTATATAACATAAACGGATTATTGTTAAACCAGATTGGTTAAGTGTAATTTTTATGTTTAAAAACTTATGCCATAGAAGGGAAAGGTAGCTGACAGCATTAAATTGTTCACTACTATACCTGTCTTATGGCATAATTCTTTTAAGGTTACCTAAAAACTTATGGAATCAACTGTTATAAACGAAGCGGCTGGAGATGTTACCAGACGTGATTTTTTAGGTAAAGCCGGATTAAGTTTTCTTTCAGTGACGGCCGTTTCAGAATTGTTGGCTACCGCTGCATCTGCCAAGGATAAACCAGGACCTATAAAAACCCTTACTCCCCAGGATCTTATACCCGTAAAAGTTCCGCCGATGCATCATCCCACAGAAAAACAAGATGGTCCGCCGCCAACACCCATTGCACCGGCTAAAAGAATAGGATATGCATTGGTTGGCCTTGGAAAACTTACTCTGGAGCAAATATTACCTGCATTTTCAAGCTGTAAATTTTCAAAAGTAGTGGCGCTTGTCAGCGGAGATGCCGATAAGGCAGCAAATGTGGCCAGGCAATACGGTGTAGATCCGTCGGCCATTTATAATTACCAGAACTTTGATACTATTAAAAGCAATGCTGAAGTAGATGTGGTTTATATCGTTCTTCCCAATAGCATGCATAAAGAATTTACGATCAGGTCGGCAAAGGCCGGTAAACATGTGCTTTGTGAAAAACCAATGACTACCAATTCGAAAGATGCACAACAGATGATAGATGCATGCAAATCAGCGGGCAAGAAACTGATGATCGCTTACAGGATTCAGTATGAGCCCAATAACAGGATGGTTCAATCATGGGTGCGTCAGAACAAATATGGTAAGGCACGTTTGATTGAATCTACAAATGTGCAGAACTCAGGAGATTTTGGCCAATGGAGATTAAAGAAGGCATTGGCGGGGGGTGGTTCATTGCCTGATATTGGATTGTATTCTATCAATACTGCGAGATTTTTATCAGGAGAAGAACCTGAATGGGTTTCGGCTACTACCTACAGTACGCCGGGCGATGAAAGATTTAAAGAGGTGGAAGAAACCGTATTATTCCAGATGAGGTTTCCAAGTGGAACACTGCTTAATTCTTCCTGTTGTTATGGAGTGCATGACTCAAAACGTTACCGTGTATTTGCTGATAAGGGAGGATGGTATGGAATGGATCCGGCTTTTAACTACAAAGGTTTGAAGATGGAGGTTTCTCATGCGGAAGGAAAAGTTGAATACAAGGAAAATCCTTTTTTGGGTGAAAAAGATCAGTTTGCTTTGGAAATAGATCATATGTCCCGTTGTGTGTTTGATAACAAAACGCCTCATACGCCGGGAGAAGAGGGCTTGCAGGATCATGTTATCATGGAAGCTATCTATGAATCCGCAAGAATCGGCAAACCGGTATCATTAAAAAAAATAGAGGGTATAGATGTATTCAGGGGACCTGCACCGGCAGAAGAGTAATATCATTCAACACTATCATTCAATACTATCATTTAATACTATTATTATAAAATGCCGCACACTACAACATCAATTAATAAAGTTAAAAGTTTAGAGGGTAAAACAGTGGTAATAACGGGTGCTTCAAGCGGTGCCGGACGTGCGGCAGCGCTTGAGTTTGCCCGTTATAAAGCGAAGCTGGTGCTGGCGGCGCGGCGTATAAATGCGTTAAATGAACTGGTGATTGAATGTAAAGAACTGGGTGCTGAAGCAACAGCCATTCAAACAGATGTTACCGATCCGCTTGCTATGAAACGGTTGGCTGAAGCTGCTTTTGAATTTGGTGGCGGCATTGACATCTGGATCAATAATGCAGGAGTAATGGCCGCAGGCGACTTTACCGATACACCTGTTGAAGTACATGATCAGGTAATTAAAATAAACCTGATGGGTTATATACATGGTGCATATGCGGTGATACCCTTTTTTAAAAGGCAGCGATCAGGCATTCTTATAAATAATATATCTATTGGCGGCTATTATCCTACTCCTTATGCTGTTGGTTATTCTGCCAGTAAATTCGGGCTTCGTGGTTTTTCAGAAGCGCTTAAAGGTGAATTGAGCGGCTGGCCCGGTATACATGTATGTGATCTGTATCCGGCTTTTTTAGATACACCCGGAATACAGCATGCAGCGAATTATACAGGTAAGATCCTGAAGCCTGCGCCTCCTGTATATGATCCGCAAAAAGTTGGCCGTGCGATGGTGCAATTGGCAATGTACCCACGGCGGTCCTTAACCGTAGGAGCAATAGCTTATTTACTGCATCTGGGCTATTTTTTAATGCCGGGGATGATGCGCTCCGTTACCGCAAAAGTTATGGAAACATATTTTAAACAGGCCCGGCCAGCGCCTGCAACAAGCGGTAATGTTTTTGAACCACTGGAATTTGGTACCGGCATTCATGGTGGCTGGGATAAAGCTCCGGAAATAAAAAATAAAAGTGTGAAAGCGGCTTTAATTATTGGTGGACTGGCAGCTTCAATTTTATTGTTGAAGCAGTGGAGGAAAAACCTGTAAGATTAGCTTTTTATTCCTTTATCACAATCGTTTTTGAATTCAGGCTTAATCCGCTGAAACAGCCGGTAACATTGGTTCCGCTGATATTGGTACTAAGACTGACCGGCGTTGCAAAGGGGCCATTATTGTCTCTTGCTTTATTGAATGTGTCCCAAAAATTATAAACTTCACGCGTAACACTTGCCATATGATAGGTAACAGAATCACCTACAATAAAACCTCGTGGAAAGGTTATATGAAGGTATTGA
>CAXSIE010000021.1:0-9133 GCA_964237295.1 uncultured Flavihumibacter sp.
GGCAGGGAGTGATCAATCTGATTGCAGGTATACGGCCGGATGCGATTGTGCATACTGCAGCCCAGCCTAGTCACGACAGGGCTGCCGCTATTCCCTTTGATGATTTCGATACCAATGCCGTAGGCACCCTTAATATGTTGGAAGCTACGCGTCGCTTCAATACCAGCACTCCATTTGTGCACATGAGTACCAATAAAGTGTATGGTGACGCACCCAACACCATCACAATGAAAGAGCTGGATACGCGATGGGACTATGCAGATGACAACTACCTGCATGGCATACCTGAAAATTTTACCATTGATCAATGCAAGCATTCTTTGTTCGGCGCTTCCAAAGTGGCCGCAGATGTTATGGTGCAGGAATATGGAAGGTACTTCGGCATGCCTACCTGTTGCCTCAGGGGTGGCTGTTTAACGGGTCCTAACCATACGGGGGTAGAGCTGCACGGCTTTCTTAGCTACCTTGTAAAATGTAACCTTGAGCAAAAAGAATATATTATTTTCGGTTACAAGGGCAAACAGGTAAGGGATAACATTCATTCCTTTGATGTTGCCAGGTTCATTGATGCGTTTATAAAAGCGCCGCGCGTGGCGGAAGTATATAATCTTGGTGGGGGTAAAAACAATACCTGTTCCATACTCGAAGCTTTTCAAATTGCAACTTCATTCAGCGGCATTGAAATGAAATACCGCTATGAAGATAAAAATCGCGAAGGCGATCATATCTGCTATTACAGCGATCTGCGAAAAATGAAAGCGCATTATCCCGCATGGGATATTACCAAATCGCTGCAGGATACCATTGGTGAAATTGTTGGTAACTGGCATAAAAGACTGGCATAAATCAATGGCTTTAAAACATGTATTGTTGGTGAACCCGCGGTTAAAGGGTTGGGAATATGGCATGCTTCGCGCCCTGGAAGCTGAAATAGTAAAGCAGACCGGTGCTGCCGTTATTGAAGTTCCCTTTTACGGCCTGCACACAGTAACATCAAGGGCAGGGCACGGCATGCGCTGGGACCCGGTGCGCAGTTTATTGCCAAAAAAGTCATTTCGTGTTGAAGCTGATGTGATCTGGTATATATTAATGGGTCCGGAAAATTTTGAGCTGGATTTGTTTAAGGATTGGGATATCAATGCAAAATACCGCATTGCTTATATATACGATACCCTCGAACCCCAGTTTGGTCTTGTTCAAAAATTGTTTTCTGATGACAGGTTTAATATTAAGGTCACATCTTTTCACGACGCTGTTCCCTATCTCGAAGCGCTTACGAAAAAGAAATGGCACGCTATTGAACAGGCAATACCTGAAGCATTATTTAGCAAAGTGCCTTTTGAAAATGAATCCATCCAGGCTGTAGGGTTATTCAAATCTCTTCGTACGGAAGAAGGCTTCCTCTTTTTCATACTGCGTTACTGGAATTTTGCAAAAGCAATAATCTATATTACGATTATACTACCCATGATGCAAAAAGGCCAACTGCTCCCGAAGATGAACTTTACAAACAATATGCATGGCACATAGGTCACAGCGTTTTTACGGTTTCGTGGCCGGTGGAATTAACTCATCCTGTTAGAGCCGGCCGTTTACATCCTATTACATGCCGGTGGTTTGAAGCGGCTTTTGCCGGCACCATAATTTTAGGAAAAAAACCGGGTAATAATTTGTTTGATGACCTTCTTACCAAAGACCTGGTAATTGAAATTGAACCATCGTCAGACAAGTATCGTCTTTGGGAAAAGTTAGATAAAATTTATAATGATCGTGTTGCATTACAGCAAAAAGCAAGTGATATCAGAGAAACAAATGCAGGCCGGTGGACCTGGAGTAACAGAATTTCAAGAATGCTTGATTTACTGAGGTATTGACTATTTGATTATGGAATATTTATTTTATGCCTAACGATCAATGTCATAGTTAAGCAATTGAGGGCCTTGGACAGATTATTACAATGCCTTGAAATGTAGGCCTAGCAGGTATTGATCTCCTTGTTGCTAAAAGTTAAAAGTGATAACAATCATGCAGTTGATGAATAATTTGTATATGCTTAAATATTCTCTTTATGATTTTTATTTCTAGGCTATTTGCAAGGGTAGCCAATCGTCTTGGATTATTGGAAATGTTCAGGATCGGTTATAATTTTAAAATACTGAAATCTGTATTCAAAATTCCTGTTATAGAAAACAAGGAAGGATTCTTATATCATCTGACTATTAGCGAACCATTTATCCTCCATCTTTATAAGCAGCTTTATGATAATGAGAATTTCATGTTTTTGGACATAGGTGTAAATTTTGGACAGACTTTATTAAAGATAAAGGCTGTAAACCCTAAAGCATCATACATAGGCTTGGAACCAAGCGGGCTTTGCTCTTATTATACATCACTTCTTATTAAAATAAATAAATTTATTGATGCACGAATCATTCGTTGCGCTCTTGCTGATAAACCTGGAATATTAACTTTGTATGGACACAGCGAAGGCGACACGGTTGCTTCCATACTTGAACCTTCAACCTCAGGGGAAGAATTCAGTTCCAGAGAGTATGTTCCGGTTGTTACGCTAGATTCTTTGATTCCAATTGTAACATCTACCGGAAAAGAAATTCTGCTTAAAGTGGATGTTGAAGGTGCAGAGGGGCTGGTATTTAAAGGAGCAGAATTATTTATTAACCAATTCAGACCGGTAATAGTTTTCGAAAATCTGCCGGCTATTCAGAACGAGGTGATGCAATCTCAACAACAGTATATAAGTAATTTTTTTTCAGCAATAAAGTTTAACCTTTATCTGCTGGATGAAGCAAACTCATGCCTCATTGCAATCAAAAATATTGACAACAAATCGGATTATAATAAAACTAATTATCTGGCAATTCCTTCTGAAAAATCTCATTCATTTCCTCAAATCTTAAATGGAGTGAAATATTAGTGTATCACGCTTAACTGCAGTATAGTTGTTATCCGGTGGAAATACATCACGCAGTTATCGGTAATTATTAAAAAACTTAAACTTGTTATTATGCAATTTCTGACGAAAATCAAACGAACCTTCCAGAAAGCCATCTGGCCGTTTGGTTCAGTTGCGAAAATTATCATCGGCTACTTGAAAGGATACAGATTTATAGTATCTGAAAATTCAGGATGGTCGCCTATATTCGGAAGATGGGAACCGGAAAGCCATAAAATATTTGTAAAAATGATCAAGCCGGGGCAAACAATTTTTGACCTTGGAGCAAATAACGGCATTCATTCATTGTTGTTTTCGAAATTAGTTGGTGACACGGGAAAAGTTTTTGCATTTGAACCGCTTGCCGATAATATATCTGAAATTGAAAAGAACTGCGCGTTGAATAAAATCAAAAATATTAAGATAGTTCCTCTTGCTGTGAGTGATAAAGATGGATCAACCTCATTTTATTTAGGGAACTTAGATAAACAGGGAAGTATTGTAGGCATTGGCAGCCAATCGGGGAAAAAAATAGATGTTCAATTAACTACACTTAAAACATTTATCGAGAAAGAAAAAGTTAAGCCTGACTTTCTTAAAATTGATATTGAAGGTGCAGAATCCAATGCACTAAAAGGCTTCGGCGATTTAATCGTTGATATTAAGCCGGTCTTTTTTATCGAGCTCCACACCCCGGAACAGGATAAGAAAGTAGGTGAAATACTGCAACAATATAATTATGCTGCTTACAGGTTAACAAATAAGCGCGTTGAAAATGATCTTAATATCCCATTTTTAGAGAAAATAGAAAACTTAAACCTGATTTATCCGCATGCAGATGGAATATGGGGTACAATACTGGCATTACCGAAATAAAATAACTTAAAGAATTTGTAATTAGGCCACAAACACACGAATGCGCAAAGGAGTACATGCAATTTTGTTCAAATTCCTTATTGCCTTCGCAACTTTGTGGCCTGATTGCAATTTGAAATATTTGTATCCTAACAGTAACCTTCCAGGGGAATGTGTCAGAATTCAATTGATAACAAACATAGACGGTACGTTAGTTATTAATAAATTCATTAACGATGTTCTTGAATCTGCCCTTTAATTTATGCTTATCAGAAGTATGTTGATATTAGGTAGCTTTTCTCCCGGAGCTTTGGAGAACTTTTACAAAACAGGATTTGAAAAATGCGGTGTTACCGTTGAGACCTGCGACATTGCCGATCAGTACACTGCTTTTCTAAAGAGAGGTTTATTCAATAAAGTGATCAATAAATTATCCCCTGATTTTTTTTACAGAGGCATCAATGAAGGGTTGCTGCGTTTCTTAAATAAGAAACTTTATGATGTTATCCTGGTTTTTAAAGGCATGGAACTGTTTCCTGAAACCGTCAGGCAATTAAAAGATCATGCTGCGATAACAGCAAATTACAATGCTGATCATCCTTTCATATTCTTTTTTCCTGGTAGCGGCAACAGCCATGTTTTAAATAGCATCCCTCATTATGATGTTCATTTTAGTTATGCTCAAAAAATAGTACAGCAGTTACAAAACAGGTTCAACAAGCAGGCGTACTGTATTCCTTTCGGATATAACAGTTATATCCATGCTTCACCAGGTAATGCTTCAAATGAGTATGTAGACAGTTTTTTATTTATAGGAGTTTTTGATGAAGAAAGGGCTCGCTATCTGAACCAACTGAAGAGCGACAGGCTGCATATTTACGGTGATTCTAAATGGAGGTCGAGAAACTTATCCAGAGCTTACTTACGCAATGCTTATCAGAACAAAGCGCTTTATAATAGCGATTATGCACAAGCTATTACATCATCACTTGGTATCCTTAATCTCTTAAGAAAGCAAAACATCATAGAAGATTCGCACAATATGCGCACATTTGAAGTGCCAGGGTATGGCGGCTTACTGATATCACAACGTACGGGCGAACAACTTGGTTTTTTTGAAGAAGATAAGGAAGCTGTTTATTATAGTTCACCGGAAGAGTTGAAGGTAAAGCTCGAATACCTTGCCGCTCATCCTGCTGTTATAAGTTCCATGAAACAGGCGGCATATTACAAGTCGGTAAATAATGATTACAGCTATGATCAGCGGAGCAGGCAACTGTTACACTGCCTCCAAAATGTTTTTTAGATAACAACATTACAATGTTCAATGAAAGTATCCATTTGCATACCACAATATAACCGTATACAGTTCTTACTGTTAAGCCTTGAGCAGATTGTCAGGCAATTATATGGTGAAATTGAAATCGTTGTCAGCGACGATTGTTCAACTGATGATACGGAAATAAAGATCAGAGAACTGCAACAACATTACCGTTTTCCAATCATTTACAGCAGGAACCAGGTCAATTGCGGGTATGATCGCAACTACCGGAGATCAATTGAGCTGGCTACTGGAGATTATTGTATGCTGATAGGAAATGATGATACATTATACGATGAAGGAACGATTGCTTACCTAGTTGAATTTCTTAAAAAAAATAACCAGCCGGAAATCGGCTTTTGTAATTATGTAGAGCAACATAGCCCTGAAGTAGTTGTACAGCGCGCATTTCAAACATCGGTATTGGGATCGGGCAATGACGTTGCCATGAAAAATTACAGCAATTTCAGCTTTGTCGGCGGCATCATTTATAAAAGAGCGGCGTTCATGAAATATAATACCGGCAAGTTTGATGGCAGCGTCTTCGCGCAGATGTACCTTGGGGTATTAATGGTAGCGGGAGGTTGCCGGCTGTTTTCAATACACGAACCGATGGTACTGAAAGACCTTCGCATTGAAGGGAAAATGAGCAATTCGTACCGTGATACGCTGGCACGTACGTGGAAAGATTATAAAGTGGTTGATGCCGGCCTACCTTCGGTTATGAATGTATTGATCAATGGTTTCCGTGATGCCGGCACTTTGAATCAGCAAGTTATTTATAAGATTTTCAAAAAAATTTATACCATCACTTTCCCTTTCTGGATACTTGATTACAAAAGCAATAAAGCATTCCCTGAAGCCATTGGATTAATTACAGGTTTGAATCCTTTAAAAAATAAAAATTTTAAAACGCTCAGCGTGGTCAACCAAACGCGGGTTTATTTTTTTTACGCTTTTTTCTCATCATTAAGTATTGTAACGCCTGTATCTGTTTTTAAAAAATTTAAAACAAAGGTTTATAACTACTTAAAGAGATGATGTAATAAAATGGGCAGCGAAAGAGTTAACAACATTGTGATAGGGATATATTTTCATCCTGAAGCATATCCTCCAACCCTCAATGCTATTGGAGAACTGAGTGAATGTTTTGATCATATCACCGTTATCCACAGGCCGCATTTAAAAGGTAGCTGGAATTATCCTGACAATGTAAAAGCCATTCCATCGGGTAAGTATATAACTTCAGCGGACCAGGAAAAAGCGCCGCTTCATCAAAAAATATTATTCTTTTTTCAATTTACCCGATCTCTGCTCCAGGCTTGCAGAAAGGGAAAACCGGATTTTATATTGGTTTACGACAGTTTAAGTTTACTCGCCTATACCTTAATAAAGCCGTTAATAGGTAAACATAGAATCTGGTACCATAACCATGATGTAACGGAGCAGAAGAATATCAGAAAATATTCCATTAGCTGGTTTGCGGCAAACAATGAGAAAAAAGCATTTGAATACCTTGATATATTTTCTCTTCCCGCTAATGAGAGGCTTCAATATTTTCCGATGAACAAATTTAAAGGAAACTATTTTTTTATACCCAATTATCCTGCAAGAAAATTTTATACTCCATTTTATACACATAAAGAACCAGGCAATCCGGTCAGGATTATTTTTCAGGGAAGCATCGGGCCTTATCATGGTATCGAAGAGATCATTCCGTTACTTACAGAAAGAATTAACGGATGCAGCCTGGAACTGGTGTTAAAAGGTCCGTGCAGAAAAGAATATAAGCAGTTATGCCTGCAATTGGCAGATCAGCACCAGGCAAGCAGGCAATTAATTTTTTTAGAGGTAACACCTTATGCCGAAGTGCCGGCAGCAAGCGCAACCTGTCATATAGGTATTGGAATACTTGCCGGACAGGATGTGATGAATACTACGCTGGGCACCGCTTCTAACAAACTGTATGAATACGCTGCAGTTGGCCTTCCGGTGATCTATTACAACAGTATAAACTTTACCAGATATCTTGGTAAATACAACTGGGCAATTCCTACAAGTGTTACCAGCCGGGAAATAAGGGAGAAAATATATTTAATCATGAGTGATTATAACAATTTGTCCGTTTCGGCCCATAACGATTTTAAACATGAACTTAACTTTGAAACAGGCTTTATGCAGGTTAAAGCATACCTGAGAAGTTTGTTGAGGGGTTAACAAAGTGATTGGTTAACTTTAGAATAGCGCTGTTTTACTAGCTATCAGCGGTTAGCAGATCACCTCGTATTGTGTTTCCTCCTGATAGCTGAGAGCTGACGGCCGATAGTCATAGACATGACACCAGAGATATTATGAAAAAGGTTTTTATTTTAATTGCTATCGCTACGTATTTTCTTATCCTGCATTATACAGCATGGACAAGTAAGGAAAGCATATCGGTAGCTATTGCCATGTATTTTATCCTGGCCTTTGTAGATGACCTCGGTAAAAAGCTGATCATCCTTGATGTGGCTATTCTTATAACTATCATTACCTGCCTGGTATTACCCATAGCCGGATATCATCATTTTACTTCAACGAATCTGCAGTCAAGGATGTGGATAAATTTTATGAGGGTTCCTTCAGATGATTACTACTCCTTTATGATACCGGCAACATTAGCTATGATTGCTGGAATGAAATTGCCAGTTTTCTATCAGAAACAAACATATAAAAATCAGGTTCAGTACATGATCAATGTAAAGGGTTACCTCACTAACTCAAAATGGCAGGGTTTGATAATGGTTGTTATTGGTCTGGCTTCATCTGTGTTAAAAAATTATGTTCCATCAAGTTTAAGCTTTGTGCTTTTTTTGTTTAGTTATTTAATGTTTGTAGGTATATTTTATTGTCTTTATTCTGACATTCCTTTTAAGCGCCTGATATTGATTTTTGTGTTTGGTGTTTTGATAGTGCGTTCCATTTCCGGTGGTATGTTTGGCGAAATGGTTTTCATGGGCGCGCTGACAGTAATACTGCTGTTTCTCGGTAACCGGATGAACTTCGCTAAAAAGTTAGGTATTATGTTTATAGGTGTTTTTGGTATCATAATACTTCAGGCGGTAAAGCCTTCCTTTAGAAAGCAAACCTGGTATGGGAAAGGCAAAGGAAACGAACTGGCGGTTTTTTCTAATGTACTGACCGAAAAAGTAAGTAATCCTTTCGGTTTATTTGACGATCAAAAAATATTGTTTGGAATGTACACGCGCTTTAACCAGGGCCAGATCATTTCCAATGTATTATACTCCGTTCCGACAAGATTTCCTTATGCAGGCGGAGAAACAATTGTAACTTCCTTAGCCGCTTCAATAGTACCAAGAGTTCTATGGCCTGATAAACCGGAAGCGGGAGGCGCTTATAATTTCAAAAGATTTTTGGGGATTACCTTAAAAGGGTGGAGTGCAAACCTTAGTCCCTTTGGAGAAGCCTGGGGAAATTTTGGAGAAACAGGCGGTATCATTTTCATGTTTTTCTTCGGATTGTTATTCAATTATTTTTTTTACGTGTTGCTGAAAATTGCAGTTAAATATCCTTCACTGATACTATGGTTTCCCTATTTATTTTTTTATGCCGTTAGTATAGAAAATGATGTGCTTACTATGGTCAATTCCTTTAGCAAAGCGGCTATCTTCACCTATTTTATTTACAAGGCCTTTCCTAAAGTTTTTAAATTGAATATCTGAGATCGCAATGTGCTGGTTAGCTATCAGCTATCAAAAGAGAGCATTTAAGTTTACTAAAAATTTCAATAAGCTAACATCATACAGTATAATTTAGCTTTGTTTGATATCAGACGATCAATCCGGCATTACAATAGTTATTAATGTGCTGATAGCTGATAGCCATTATTTTAATATTACAAATAAACTAACACTTAAGTAATTGAAAACAGCAATAATAACCGGCATTACAGGACAAGATGGGGCTTACCTGAGTGAACTTTTATTACAAAAAGGGTACCGCGT